>JAYVCM010000371.1:0-18692 GCA_043749955.1 Limisphaerales bacterium
GACGCCGATCATTGACGAGATTAACGCCGCGCTTTACGAGGGCAAAAATCCGGCCAAGGCGCTGCAGGATTTGACGGCGCGCGAGTCGAAAGCGGAAGACTGATTGAAATGCGGAATGTGGAGTGCGGAGTGCGGAATGATCTTACAGCACGCGTATGTGCTGATGGAAAACCAATGCTGATTATGAATAACGAAAACTTGAAGCAACGGACGAAGCTGTTTGCACTGGAGGTCATCAAACTGGTCGAGAGCCTGCCACCCGGTCAGACTTGCAAAATTCTTGGCAATCAACTCCTGCGTTCGGGAACATCCGTGGGGGCAAATTATCGCGCGGTTTGCCGGGCGAAATCCACCGCCGACTTTATTTCAAAAATGGGAACGGTGGAGGAAGAAGCCGACGAATCCGGGTATTGGCTGGAACTGCTCGTGGATTCGGGAAAGGTCAAGATTTCCAACGTGTCAGTGCTGCTTAAAGAGGCGGGGGAACTCACCGCCATTGCCGTTGCTTCAATCAACACGGCCAGAAAATCTGGCGGCCGCCAGTGACGCCCGAAATTTCTTTATTCCGCACTCCGCACTCCGCCTTCCGCACTGGTTTGCCATTCGCTGATTGGCCGTGAAGTTCCGCAGTCGAGACATTGCGTGGCGTTGAATTGCGCTCCGCAGTGCGGGCAGGCGGCGTGCGTCGCGAAGGTGTCGAAGGCCTGGCCGCAGTTGCCGCAGCGCCAGAGTTCGCCGAGCGGTGGTGCGGTTTTGCAGGATGGACACGCGAAGCCTTCGCGACGTGGAAGTTTGGCAATGCGCGCCAAGGCCATCGCCTGTTTCAAACCGCCCCAGCAGTTGATGACGATGAACGCAGCCATGATGCCCAGCCAGATGGACTTCACGAAAATCGCCACGCCGATCAATCCCGCCACGCCGATGAAACCAATAACACTCGCCACGAACAGACTGTTCGCGCGACCGAGAACGAACCACAGCAGCGAACGCAAAATCTGTCCGCCGTCGAGCGGATAGACCGGCATCAGGTTGAAGACGAGCAGCACGAGGTTGATGATCCAGATGTTGTGAATCAGGTCAAAGGCGTCTTGATGCGTTTCATACCAGCCCAGATGCCAGCTGATGGACCGCAGCCCGGCCAGCACGGGGATCAGCGCCACGTTCACCAGCGGCCCGGCGGCGATGCTCCAGAGCTGCGCGCCGGGGCGTTGCGGCGGCGACACATAAGCCACGCCCCCGAGCGGCCAGAGGATGATGTCGTGGGTTTTCCCGCCGACCTGGCGGCAGGCAAGTTGATGGCCAAACTCGTGGATTAGGACGATCAAAAATAACGCCAGGATTTCCAGCGCGCTCCAGCCGTAATTGGAATATTGGTGCGGCCGGCTGGTGAAATACCAGAACGCCAGAAACCACGCCCAGTGGACATAGACGCCAATTCCGGCCAGCGTGAAAATCTTGAATGAACCTTTGTGCGTGGGCATTTACATCACTCCTTTGATAAGCTCCAGCAGTTCCGCGTGCGACTCGACGGCTTTGAACTGCGGAAATTCCGCCTTCACTTTTTCCGGCGCGTGGATGAGGAAGCCCACGTTCGCCTCGCCGAGCATCGCGGTGTCGTTGTAGGAATCGCCGGCGGCAATGACGTGGTAGTTCAGCGACTTCAGGGCAGCGACGGATTTTTGTTTCTGGTTCGGCTGGCGCAGTTCGTAGCCGGTGATGCGGTCATTTTCCACGATGAGGCGATGGCAGAACAACGTCGGCCAGTTCAACTGCTTCATCAGCGGCTGCGCGAACTGCTCGAACGTGTCGGACAAAATGATGACCTGCACGAGCGCGCGGAGTTCATCGAGAAATTCCTTGCCGCCGGGCAATGGCTTGAGCGTGCCGATGACTTCCTGGATGTGCGAGAGCTTGATGCCGTGCCGGTCCAAAATCTCGATGCGATAACGCATGAGCTTGTCGTAGTCCGGCTCGTCGCGCGTGGTGCGGCGCAGTTCGGGGATTTTGGTTTTCTCGGCGACGGCGATCCAGATTTCGGGCGTCAGGACGCCTTCCATGTCGAGAGTAACGATGACTTGTTTCACGCGCGCGCAGTTTTTCAGAACGCTGGCGGCATGTCCAGCTTCGCCCATGGGCGATGGTTTGTTTTCACAATCCACTGCGGTCAGCTTTTTCGATTTTGGTGACTTTGACTTCCTTGACCGCATGGTCCGCCCAGTAAGTCAGCGCATGGTCGCCCACAATTTTGATTTGCACCGGCCGCCCGGCCTCGTCGCGTTCCTCGTAATCACCGGGCCGGTTCGGATTTTCGGCAAGGGATTCTAGAAATGCTAAAATCCCATCACGTTCCCGGCGCGATGGCCGGTCAAGCTGGAGAACCTCGATGGAAACCAAGACCCGGTAAGGCTGCAAGGTTCAGTCCTTCCATTTTTCCCGCAAGGCATCCATTGTAAGCCAGTGCTGCGGATCACGGTCGTCAATGCGCTCGGTGATTTCGCGGCGGAGGACGGCGTCTTTCTGGTGGCGGAGATGAACCAGATAGGCCGCCAGATGATCCTGCTGGGTGGCAGGCATTCCGGCCAGTTCATTTTTTATCTGCTCCAAGCTCATGGGAAAACAATAGCCGTTTGTTTGGCAAATTCAAGGCTTCGGCGCGTAGCCCATCTGCGTCAAAACTTTTTGCCCATCGGCGGCGAGAACGAAGCTGATGAAGTCCTTGGCCTTCGCCGATTCCTTCAATCCGTCGGTGTAGAAGCGGAGCGCGCGGGCGTAGGGATATTTTTTCCCGTTCACGCTGGCCGCGCTGGGAGCGACGCCGTCCACGGAAACCGCCTTGGTGCCGGCGTGCTGCGCGAGGTCGAGTCCGGCATAACCAATCCCGTTCGGGTCTTTGGCCACGGCGTCGGCGATGCCGAGGTAGTTGGTGAACAACTGAAAGTGTTCGCCGTAATCCTGAAAGTTCATCGCGAGTTCCTTGAAGCCGAGATACGTCCCGGAAACCGGATCGCGGATGAGCAGATGCACCGGCGCGTCCGCTCCGCCGACTTCCTTCCAGTTTTGAATCTTGCCGGTGAAGAGCAACTGCACCTGGTTGCTGGTGAGATTGCTGACGGGATTTTCCGCGTTCACCAAAATGGAAACGGTGTAGGCGCCAAGAATGTATTCCTTGAACTGCACGCCGCGAATCTGCGCGATCTCCTCCTGCTCCTTGGCGATGGGCTTGGACGAGCCGGCGATGTCGCAATAGCCGCCCATCAACGCGCCGATGCCGTAGCCGGAGCCTTTGAACTCCAGGTCAAACGCGGCTTCCTTGTGGTCTTTCTTGTATTCGGTGACGAGGCGCGGCGCGAGTTCCTCGCCGATGGTGTTCGAGCCGCGGATGGAAATCTTGTCCTGCGCCGAGGCCGCGCTCACGCCGACGCAGACGGCGAGGACGGGCGCGAGTGTTTTGGTCAGGCGGAAAAATGTTTTTTGAAATGATGAATTCATAGATTGTTCCTCTACAGGTTGAATTGGTTGCGGCTCCAATCTTCTGCCAACCGTCGCGCACGGCAAGCGAAAAATGGCAAATGTTGTCCGCCCTCCGCTCCCCTCTCCCCTCCGAGGGGAGAGGGTTAGGGTGAGGGGTGCCCGCCGCATGCGCATCGCCGCCGCCCGTGATTTCGCCCGCGAACTTCTGAAAAAAATCCACTGCGGCCAGGAAACGTCTCTGGCGATTGCCGCCTGGCCGGCGCTTTGCCGATTTCAAATTTCGCCGCCCGTATCCCTGCGGCATTTACTTTCTCGATTTCTTTTGTGTGCCGGCAAAGCTGGCGGTTGAACTGAATGGCGGCGGCCACAGCTTGCCTGACCAACGCGCGCAGGAGGACGGATGCGGTGGCGGGTTTTTTGGCCAAGCCGCACCCCTCACCCTAACCCTCTCCCCTCCGAGGGGAGAGGGAACCGGCCGGAGCGACGCCGCGCGACAGATTCCAAGCCCCTCGCCCACCCGTCCGTCCGAAATCATCTGAAGGCGGATCAGCGGAGAGTGGAATGAAATTTAAGACCGATGTCCAGGAGCGCCCTGTCCGCCGGCCTTTCACCGCAGCTCGGGGTGCGTGGCCAGCAGATGCTCGAGTTCCTTTTTCGCCTCGGGAAAAACCGGCTGCAGCCGCAGTGCCTCGCGAAAATGCGGCAGCGCCTCGGCGGTGCGTCCGAGATTGAAAAGCGCACTGCCAAAATTGAACTGGGCAAAGGCGGAGTCCGGGCGCATCGCCACGGAATTGCTGAAGCAGGTCAGCGCGTTCGTCCAACTGCCCTGCTGGACGAAATACTGGCCGAGATCAAACTGGATGTCGGGATTGCGCGGCTCCAGCGCGGCGGCGGCCTGGAGATGTTTCAACCCCTCCGCCAGCTCGCCAAATTCCAGCAGGCTCATCGCGTAGTTGAACTGGCCCTGCGGATAGCGCGGCTCCAGTTCCACCGCGTTGCGATACAGCACCAGGGCGCGCGCCTTGTCGCCGGATTTTTCAAACGCCTTGCCGAGGCAGTTGGCGGCGACGTAATTCTCCGGCGAAACTTCAATCGCGTGCAGGAACAGGGCCGTGCTGCTGCGCCAGTAGGAAATCTGGATGGATGTCACCACCACGCAGCCGAGCAGCGCCGCGCCCATGACGCCAGCAAAAATAATTTTTCCGCGCGGCCGCGTCGCCAGCCACGCCGCCAGACCCCAGACGAGCGCGATGAAAAATCCGATGCTCGGAATGTAAGTGTAGCGGTCGGCCATCGCCTGCGCGCCGACCTGGACGAGGCCGATGGTCGGGACGAGCGTGCCGAGAAACCAAAACCAGCCGACGGCGAGGAACGGTTGCTTGCGCCAGTTGCGGACGGACAAAACCGTCCAGACCACCAGCACGCACAACGCACCCAACGCCAGCGCCACCGGCCAGTGTTTCGGATGGGAATAAACGATGGCGAGGTCGCTGGGCCAGAAAGTTTTCGCAACGTAGCGCGCGTAGGCGATGACGGCGTTGGCGAGCCGGTCGGTCAGCGGCGTCTGCCAGACCGCGCCCGCGCCGCTTTGCACCAGATACGTCGCCGCGCTGCCCGCCGCCGCGAGGACGAAGAACGGAATTTTTTCCAGCAGAAGTTTTTTACAATCGGCAATCGGCAATCGGCAATCGGCAATTCTCCCGAGCGGCCACCAGTCCAGCAGCAGCAGGACAAACGGCAGCGTGACGACCATCGGCTTGCTCATCAGGCCGAGCGCGAAAAAAAACAGCGCGGCAAAATAGTTGAGAGTTGAAAGTTGAGAGTTGAGCGATGACCGCAGTTGCGCGTAGCGGACGTAAGCGATGAGCGTGAGCAGCCAGAAAAATGTGCTCAACACGTCCTTGCGCTCGGACGCCCACGCGACGGACTCGACATGGAGCGGATGCCACGCAAACAACGCCGCGACGAACGCGCTGCGCCAGACCGCGCCCGTCGCACCCCGCAGAAAAACGAAGATGAGCAGCGTGTTCGCAACGTGGAAAAGTAAATTGACGAGATGATGCCCGCCCGCATTGACGCCGAACAGCGAGCAGTCGGCCTGATGCGAAACCCAGGTGAGCGGATGCCAGTTGGCCGCGTGCGCGCCGTCGAATGCCCAGCGAAAATTTTCCCAGCTTAGTCCGGTCGTGACGTGCGTGTTCGCGGTGACGTATTCCTCGTCGTCGTAAAGGATGAACGGATGGCTGGTGATGGGCCAGTAGAGCGCCGCCGTTCCCAGCGCGAGGACAAGGCAGATGAGCGCAAAATAATTTTTCGGGCGCGCTTCGGTCATAGATCAGAGCCAGGCGGATTCACGCTGCCGCTGATTAAAACGGACGGTCTCCGCGTAGCCAACGCTGCGGGCAAGCGCAATCGCCTCGGCGAAATTCAAGCCCACTTCTTCCGGTGCGTGCGCGTCCGAGCCGAAAGTGATCGGCACATGGTTTTCGAACGCGAGCTGGAGCAGGTCGCGGCTGGGATAAATCTCTTTGCAATCTTTCCGCAGCCCGGCGGTGTTCAGTTCGATGGCGCAGCCGGCCTGGGCGGCGGCGGCGAGAAATTTTTTGTAAAGCGGCGTGCAGTCCTGCGCCGGACGGATGCCGAACTTCTTCGGCAAGTCCGCGTGGCCGATGATATCGAACAGTTTGGATTCCGCCGCCAGCGTGAGCCGGTCAAAATAAATGGACCACACCTCGAAGGCGTCGCGCTTTTTCCATTCGGAAAGTTTGGCGGGATTGTCAATGTCCCACGACTCGGAAACGTAATGCACGGAGCCGATGAAATAATCCCACGGATGCCGCGCGGCGAGGGCGCGGATCCAGTCCTCGTGGCCGGGCAGAAAATCCACTTCCAGCGCGAGGCGGATGGTGAGCTGCGGAAATTCCTTTTGCGCGAGCCGGACTTTGGCGACGTATTCATCGAGCTGGTCGTCGCGCATCCGCCAGTTGTCGAAATCGTCGCGGCGCATCGGCGAGTGGTCGGAGAAGCCGATTTCCGTGAGGCCGAGTTCGACGGCGCGGCGGGCATAATCCACCGGCTCGCCGCTCGCATGGCGGCACAGCGGCGTGTGCATGTGATAATCGGCGGGCAACTGCATCGGCGGAGAGTTTCAGGTTTCAGGTTTCAGGTTTCAAGTTTTCATCCAAATAAAAAATGACCGGATCATCTTGGAAACAGCAGTTGAATCAGCCACGAAGAGGCACAAAAGGCGCAAAGAGATTGAGTCCAGCCCGCTTGGCTTGGCGGTGAAACGATTCGCCCGGCGGGTGAGTCTTCCGCGAAATGTCGCTTTCGCTTGGCCCCTCTGTTTTGTGCCCCTTGTGCCTTTTCGTGGCCGTTCGACTGCGGCTTTTAGGATCATTTCTCTTTCCGGTTGAACCTGCATGTTCCACCGATGCGATGCCCCCGCCGCGTCGCCTTCCGCGCTTGCCAAAAAACTTCTCCTGCTTACGATTGGTTCAACCTGCCCGGCGAAATGGCAGAAGGCGCAGAAAAATGAAAACGACACCAAAGAAATCATCGCCTGCCCGCAAGACCGGACTTTCCGGCTACGCGCCTTTTCTCGGCGCGGTGAAAAGCCGCATCCGCGCCGCGCAGGTCAAGGCCACGCTCGCGGCGAATGCGGAGCTCATCCACCTTTACTGGGACATTGGCTGCGCCATCGCCGCGATGCAGAAAAAAGAAGGCTGGGGCGCGGGCGTTATTCCGCGCCTCGCGCGCGACATCACGAACGACATGCCAGAGGTGAAGGGATTTTCAGAGCGGAATCTCAAGCGGATGGTGCAATTTGCGGCGGAGTATCCCGGACTGTGCTCAATAGGGCCAACACCGTCGGCCCAATTGCCTGCTGCCGCAATTAGGCCACCAGCGATGGCCCAATTAGCAGTTGGAGCGGTTGCAAAGTTAATTGGGCCGACAGTGTCGGCCCAATTGAGCGAACAAGACGAACTCGTAAAAATGCAGCAGCTTGCTGCACAATTGCCGTGGTTTCACCATGTCCTCCTCATTCAGAAAGTCAAAGACCTTCGCACCCGGTTATGGTATGCGCGACAGACTGTTGAGAATGGCTGGTCTCACCGCATCCTCGCCCTTCAGATTGACCGCCGGGCGCACACGCGGGCGGGCAAGGCCGTCCACAATTTCCACGCCACGCTGCCGCCACCGCAGTCCGACCTCGCAGAGCAGGTGTTGAAAGACCCCTACATCTTCGACTTCCTCACGCTTACCGAACCGTTCCACGAGCGCGAGCTGGAACTGGCGCTGCTCGACCAGGTGCAGAAATTTCTCCTCGAACTTGGCCAGGGCTTCGCCTTCGTCGGGCGGCAGCATCATCTTGAAGTTGGTGCCGAAGATTTTTATTTGGACCTGTTGTTTTACCATCTGCGCCTGCGCTGCTTCATGGTCGTGGATTTGAAGCGCGGCCCGTTCAAGGCCGAATATGCAGGCAAGATGAATTTTTACTGCAACGTGGTAGATGACCGTTTGCGCCACGCGGACGACCATTCCACCATCGGCCTCATCCTGTGCCAGGACAAGAACCGCATCGTGGCCGAATACGCGCTCAAGGGCGTGAAGCAGGCCATCGGCGTTTCCGAATACGAACTCACCCGCGCGCTGCCGAAGAAATTTCGTTCCAGCCTGCCCACCGTCGAGCAGATGGAAACCGAACTCGCGCGTCTCACCGCGCCCAAGACCGCCGCGAAACGGAGGAAGCAATGAGCGACGGCCAATCCATGCTCGTAGCAGCCGAGGTGACGAGGCTCATTTCAATTTCGGATTTTCAGTCAGAGCCTCCTCACGTCGGCTGCTACAAAAGCAATGGAGGCATGGAGCTATGAGCGCAAAATTCCTGGGCAAGTATCGCGGCGTGGTGACGAACAATGTTGATCCGTTTCAAACCGGTCGCATCCGGGCACAGGTGCCGGAGGTTTTTGGAAACAATCAGAGCGACTGGGCGATGCCATGTGTTCCCATTGGTGTTTCTAAAAAAGTTGCCAGTGCATTGCCCACGGTGGGCGCGGCGGTGTGGATTGAATTCGAGCAGGGCAACCCGGACCATCCGGTTTGGACCGGCTGCTTTTATGGGAGCGCCGCCGCAACGCCGCCGGCTTTAAAGAATTTCAAATGAGTGGCACGCGAGAACCGTGATCAACTTTTAATTCCATGCCTGTCCCCCAAAAAACTCCCGGCGTTTATGTGGACGAAGTGTCGAGTGGCTCTCACCCAATTGCCGGCGTCGCCACGTCCATCACCGCATTCATCGGCGCAACCCGGCGCGGCGCTTTGAAGAAACCGGTGCGCGTGGCCAGCTTCGCGGAATTCGAGACGCGCTTCGGCGGTCTGGCTCCCGGCTTGGAGACGGGCTATGCGGTGAAACAGTTTTTTGACAACGGCGGGACGACTGCGTGGGTGGTGAGAGTGGCGAAGAACGCAACTGCGCGGCAACTGGTCGCCCGAATTCAAGCCCTGAACGCCGTGGACTTGTTCAACCTGCTGGTGTTGCCCGGAGTGAGCGATGCCGATGTCGTGACGGCGGCGGCGGATTACTGTCAGCAACGACGCGCCTTTCTGTTCGTTGATGCCCCGGCGGCGGCGAAGTCGCCCGCGCAGATGGCGCAGGTGGTGACGAGTGGCGCGATGCCGAAGTCGAGTTTCGCGGCGGTGTATTATCCGTGGCTCAAAATCGCCGACCCATTGCAACGCGGTCAGACGCGGGTCGTCGCCCCATCCGGAACCATCGCTGGTGTGATCGCGCAAAACGACGCGACACGCGGCGTGTGGAAGGCTCCGGCCAACGTCGGTATGCAGGGCGTTCAAGGACTCGACCATGATGTGACCGAAACCGACAGCCGGTTGTTGACTCCGCTGGGCGTGAACTGTCTCCGCTCATTCGCGGGGCGCGGCCTGCTGGTATGGGGCGCGCGAACTTTGGCGGGCGCTGACGCTGCGGATGCCGATTGGAAATACATTCCCGTGCGACGGCTGGCATTGTTCATTGAGGAAAGCATTGACCGGGGAACCAAGTGGGCGGTGTTCGAGCCGAACGCGGAACCGCTGTGGCTCAAGCTGCGTGACAGCGTCGAAAACTTCCTCACCGGTCTCTGGCGTGAGGGCGCGTTGCAGGGGTCGAAGCCGGAAGCGGCGTTCTTCGTGAACTGCGGCCTCGGCACCACCATGACCCAGGAGGATGTTGATGCCGGCCGGTTGACCATCGTGATCGGGTTGGCGGTGGTCCATCCGGCGGAGTTCATCATCATCCGCATCGGCCAGCAACTCTGCCCGCCGTAAGGGGCGCATCTTGACACTGCCCTCGGAGCGCGGCTGTGTCGGAGACCAGCCGCAGCAGCTTCGCAACGAGTGGCCACTGGAATGAACCGGATGCCGCCGGGCCTTTCAATGCGCTGCGGCTGGTCGAGGACGACACAGCCGCGCTCCGCTTCGGTTGCGTTCGGGGGCAGTGTCAAGCTGCGCCCCGCCGCAAAACCGGCGCAAACCAAAGCTTGAACTCCGGCGGTTCGGGCAACAGATTTGTCGGACCGTGGCCAACGACAATTCAATGGAAGTCCTCCGGTTGTTTGTGGCGATCCATCTGCCGGCGGCGGTTCGGGAGGAAATTCTCCGCGTCCAGCAGGAGCTCCGGGAGCTGGCGCCGCGAACGGCGGTCCGCTGGACGCCGCCGGAGCAGTTCCATCTCACGCTCAAGTTCCTCGGCAATGTTCCGGCCGGTTCGACGAATGCCTTGAAACAATCGCTGGCGGAAGCGTGCGCCGGAATCCGGCCGTTTCATTTGCGCGCCCGAGGCATCGGGTTCTTTCCGAACGACCGGAAGCCCCGCGTGCTTTGGGTTGGAATGGAAGGCGGCGAAAACGATCTGGCCGGTTTGCAGGTGCGGGTTGAGGAGGCGCTCGCGCCGTTTGCCGAAAAGCCGGGCGCGGAAAAATTTCGGGCGCACGCCACCCTGGGCCGGTTTCAAAAATTCCGCCGGCACAACGTCGAAGCACTCCTGCCCCACGCGCGCTCGCTGGCCAGCCAAAGCTTTGGCGAATGGCGGGTGGAGGACGTGGGCTTGTTTCGCAGCGAATTGTCGCCGGACGGAGCGCGTCACACACTGCTGTCATCGTGCCGGCTGCCGGGCATCTGAATAATTTGTGGCGGCGGCTGAAACCTCTGCGCCGTTCGTCTCGTCTTTCAAGCTGTATGCTCAAGCCGCTTTCCTCAGGGCAGTGGAACTTTTCCACAGCCGCGCATTTGTTGAACCGCGCCGGGTTTGGCGGTTCGCCGGCGGAAATTCAAAAGCTCGCGGACCTCGGACTGGACCGGGCGATAGCCTCGCTGCTTGATTTCGAAAACATTCCCGACCCGACGCCGAACCCCGACTGGGCCAAACCCAACCCGGAAGAAATCGCCAAGTATCGCAACGCCGTCCGCACCGGCACGCCGGAGGAAAAAAAGAACGCGCAGCGCGAGCAGCAGCAGTTGTTTCAACGGCGCATGATGGAGTTGCGCGGCTGGTGGCTGCAGCGCATGGTGCGCGGGCCAAGGCCGTTTCAGGAAAAGATGGTTTTGTTCTGGCACGGGCATTTTGCGACGAGCATCGAGAAGGTGCGCAACCCGTATTTCATGTGGCGGCAGAATGAACTGTTCCGCCGCCTGGCCACGGAGAACTGGCAGCATCTGCTCACCGAGGCCGGCAAAGACCCGGCGATGCTCATCTGGCTGGACCAGGCGCAGAGCCGCAAGGATCATCCCAATGAAAATTATGCGCGCGAGGTCATGGAACTCTTCGCGCTCGGCGAGGGGCATTACACCGAGAAGGACATCGCCGAGGCGGCGCGCGCTTTGACTGGCTGGTCGTTTGAATTCAACGAGCAGAAATACGTTTATCGTCCGCGCATCCACGACGAGGGCGAGAAAACTTTTCTGGGCCGCACGGGAAATTTTTCCGGCGACGACGTGATCGCCACCATCGTCGCGAATCCGCAGGCGGCGCGGTTCATCACGGCGAAGCTGTGGAATTATTTCGCGGGCCAGGTGCCGTCGCCGGAATTGAACGGCGCGCTGGCCGACGTGTTCCGCGCGGGCGGAAATAATTTCAAGCCGGTGCTGCGCGCGCTGTTCCGCAGCCAGGAATTTTACGGCAAAGACATCGTCCGCAACCAGGTGAAAAGCCCGGTGCAATGGCTCATCGGCAGCGTGCGGATGCTGGAGTGCGACCTGCCGCCGACCATCGCGAGCTGGGGAATGTTGCGCCAGCTCGGCCAGGATTTGTTCGCGCCGCCGAACGTCAAGGGCTGGGACGGCGGCGTGACGTGGATCACCACCAACACGCTGCTCACGCGCTACAACGACGCGCAGTCGCTCGTCGAAGGCTCGCCGCCGCCGCTCGGCGCGGGAGATTTTGCGAAGAAAGCCGGCGGTGGTGGCGGGGGGAAAATGGAAAAGGCCATGCAGCGCGTCCGCATGGGCGGCGTGAAGCTGGACAAACTTTTGACGCCCGACGAACGCGCTGACAAAGATGCCATCGTGGCCTCGCTGCAAAAGCGTCTGTTCCAGACCACGCTCAAGAAAGACCAGCAGGAGGCGCTGCACGATTTTCTCGAAGCCAAAACCAAGATGACCGACGCCGACATTGTCACCGCGATTCGCCTGATGATGTCCACGCCGGATTATCAAGTGACGTGAAACGTGACGAGTGATGCGTGATGCGTGAAATTACAAATAGACACCCATAAATAATTCACGCATCACGAATCACGCATCAAACCATATGAAAAATGAAATCACCCTCCACACGCGGCGCGAATTTCTGCGCCGCACCGTTCTCGGCAGCGCGCTGACGTGGACCATCCCCATGTTTCTCGCCGACACCTTTTCCGCGTTGCAGGCGCAGGCCGCCGATTCCGCCACGCAGATTGTCACCGGCAAGGACGCGACCATCCTTGTCGTGCTGCAGATGGCCGGCGGCAATGACGGCATCAATACGGTCGTGCCCTACGCCAACGATTTTTATCACAAGGCGCGTCCGAAAATCGGTTTGAAGGCCGAGGAGGTTTTAAAGTTGAACGGTGAAGTCGGCCTGCATGGCGCCATGAAAGGGTTCAAGGAACTTTACGACCTCGGCGAACTTTCCGTCATCCAAGGCGTCGGTTATCCGAACCCGAACCGCTCGCATTTTCGCTCCACGGAAATCTGGCAGACGGCGAGCGATTCCAACCGCGTGGAAAAAAACGGCTGGATTGGCCGCTACTTTGACGCTGCCTGCCCCGGCGCCGACCCCGCCGTGGGGGTGACGATTGGCAGCCAGTTGCCGCAGTCGTTTTTTGCCGCGAAGCCCAAGGGCATCTGCTTCAACAACCCGCAAAATTACCGCTTCATGTCCAATGGCGACGCGACGGAAGAGTCCTACAAAAAATTAAACGACCTGGACATGGCCGGCGCGACGCCCGACGGCGGGACGAACCTGATGGCTGATGACCATGCCGGTGACATGGTGAATTCCGGCGGCAGCATCGGGTCGTTGCCGGCGGGAATGCCGATGACCGGCGGCAAGGCGATTGATTTTATTTCCCGCACCGCGCTCGACGCACAGCACAGTTCCGACGAGATTCGCGGCATCGCGGCGCGCGTGCAAAATCAGGCCGTGTATCCCGCGTCGCAACTGGCCAACTCGCTCAAGCTCGTCGCGAAGCTCATCGGCGGCGGCCTGCCGACGCGCATTTACTACGTCTCGCAAGGCGGCTACGACACGCACACGAACCAGATTCCCTCGCAGCAGCGGTTGCTTGGCGACCTTGGTGATTCCATGAAAGCCTTCGTCGAAGACATGAAGGCGCAGGGCAACATGGGGCGCGTGCTCGTGATGACCTTCAGCGAATTTGGCCGGCGCGTTTCCGAAAATGCCAACGGCGGCACGGATCACGGCGCGGCCGCGCCGATGTTCATCGTCGGCAGCAAGGTGAAGGCCGGGTTGCTCGGAAAATATCCCAGCCTCGCGCCGCAGGATCTGTTTCAAGGCGACGTGAAATACAACGTGGATTTCCGCAGCGTCTATGCGGGCGTGCTGGAAAGCTGGCTCAAGACGAAGAGCGCGCCGGTTCTGGGAAAGAAATTCATACCGTTGGAGATTGTTTGAACATTTTTGGTTGTGCCTTTGTTTAATTTCGGTGTTACAGTGCTTCGTCAGTCAATAAATCAACCGGTAAATTTTAGATGGACGCCAACCAGAAAACGCCATGAAAATCGCCAATTTTTCCCTCGACTATGTAGCCAGCGGCTCGGCGGCAAACCGCGCGCCAAATCAAATCAATCTCCCAGAGTCGGCCCTCAATGAAGCGGTTGTCATTTATGGGCAGCCCATACTGAAGGCGTTGCAGCAGGCCGATAAAAAACAGTTGCGGCTTTACGACCTGATGGACAGGGTCGGCCGGGAATGCACCGTGCCGGGTTTTGAACAATTTCAGGGCGTCATCAGCCATCTGGTTTCTCTTGGGATGGTCCGGGTGGCCCAAAGTGATCTTCGCGGCAACAACTTGATTGAGTTGATCAAGGCCGCCTGAATTCATGGGTAATGAAGCCAAAGGGCGGGGTTACGGAAAGCTGGTGGCAATCTGTTTTTTCCTGGCGGGAATTGTCTGGCTGCTGGCACCGCATGATGCCCTGGTCCTGCATTGGCGGGCGTTTGTGCTGGCGTCATTTTGCGGAATACTGGTGGGGTCGGCGGAGATCATTTCAAGGTATCGGGATGAACCTTTGCAGGCGTGTTTCAGCCCGTTTGGCTTGATCTATGTCGTGATCAATGGAGCGCTCTCACTCGTGGCGCTGTTGTTTGTTTTCAAATACCCGCTCACGTTCAGCGTGGCATCGGACAGCCTGATGGCGGCGCTGGCGGCCGGGTTCGGAGCGGCGGCCGTCATGCGCACCAAGGTGGCGATCATCAAGGGCACGGATGACAAGGATATTTCCATTGGCCCGGACTTTGTGATCCGCATCCTGCTCCGCACCGTGGATAAAAACGTGGACCGGTTTCGCGCCGAACGCCGTCAGGCGATTGTTGTCAAAAACCTCCCCAAAATCCGCGAACTCGGTTCCTTTCAAAACGCCAGCGAATACCTGCTCGGCTCGCTCCTGGCCTTTCAGAATTTGGAGGAAGACCTGCAACAGCAGTTGCGGGCGGCGTTTGACGACTACGACCGGAAAAAATTGCCGGACGACTTAAAGTATCTCGCGATGGGTTTTGTGTTTCTCACGCTGGTGGGGGAATCACATTTTGAATCCGTATTGGAAAATGCCGTCCAAGTGAGAATCTCTTCACCCAGCCCTTCAGTCCTCAAACCCTAGCGGGCGGCGCGGTGCTCTGGCGCCCGATGATCTCGGCGGGCAGGCGTTTGGTCTGGATTTTTTCGCCGCGAATCAGGTGCATCATCGCCTCCACGGCGGCGAGGCCGAGACGGAAAACGGCAACCACGATGAGTCGCTTGCTGAAAGTGCCGTCAAGCGCCACGCGGTGCGGGAACCGAAAGCTGGCGGCAAATCTTGCGGGCGAGGTGCTTTCCAATTTCAACGTGGCGCGGCACCGCCTCGACAACATCCGTTGCGGGATTTATCCAGAGGGAATGTTTGCCGCCTTCGCGTTCGAAGCGGCAGCCGTGGGCCTGCAAGTGCTAAAGCAGGTCGCGGCGTTTCATCAGACGAGCACGGAGGTTTGTTCCGCGCCCTTGGGTGCGTTTTCGAGTCCCCGTTCGCGCTTGTAGTCCATCACGAGTTCGATGGCGGCGGCAAGGCTTTCGAGACATTCCTCGCGGGTCTTGCCCTGCCCGTTGGCTTCGGGCACTTCCGGGCAGAAGGCGGTGAACCATTTGCCGTCGCGCTGTAGAACCGCGCTGTAGCGATTTCTCATGGCCACAGGATACAGCGCCCGGCGGGGCGGGGCAACTGGCATCGGGAATTCTCCGCAGCGAGGTCGCGAAGCCCGGGAAATTTATTTTTCCGCCTGAAGCAACAGTTCAAGCTTTCGGCGGCGAGGTGCTTTGGCGCTCGATGATTTCGGCGGGCAGGCGCTGGGTCGAAACTTTTTCTCCGCGAATCAGACTCATCATCACTTCCACGGCGGCGATGCCGAGGCGGAATTTCGGCTGGCGCACCGTGGTCAACGGCACGCGAAAATGTTCCGCCAATAAAATGTTGCCGAAGCCGGCGATGGAGATGTCTTCGGGAATTTTGATGCCTTGTTGCAGCAGCACTTCCGCGCAGCCGATGGCCACCGGGTCGCTGACGGCCTGGATGGCGGTGGGCCGGCACTCTTCGTTGAGCATCTGCAGCGCAGTGTTGGTGCCGTCCTCGATGGTGTTGCCGGATTGGAAAACCAGCTTGTCATCCACCTCAAGGTTCGCCTCACGGAGCGCGCGGCGGTAGCCCTCGAACCGTTCGTGCGCCCACGGCGCGGCGGGCGGCCCGGTGAAGTAGGCGATTTTTTTATGGCCGAGGCCGATGAGATGTTTCGTGATGCCGTGGCTGGCGGGCTGTTCCTCGATCTCGATGCCGGGGAAATTTTTGCAGAACGGCGCAGGCGGGCCGAGCAGCACGGTGGGCGTTTTGCGCGCGGCTATTTCCTGATAGATGCGCGCCTCGGCCTCGAAACGATAGACGGGCGTGATGAACAATCCATCCACGCGCCGCGAAAGCATCCGCCGCAGGACGAGGTCTTCGCGTTCGGGCTTGTTCAACGTGTGCGCGATGAGCAGGTCGTAGCCGAGTTCGTGCGCGCGTTCCTCAATCGCAAACACGATGCGCGCGTAGATGGGATTCATCGTCGCGGGAATGACGAGGCCGAACATTTTTGTCGTCCGTGTCCGCAAACCCTGCGCGCTGAAGTCGGGGACGTAGCCGTATTGGCTGGCGAGGGATTTCAGTTTCTTCCGCGTGGCGGCGGAAACGTCCGGCGCGTCCCGCAAGGCTTTCGAGACGGTCATCACGGAAACCCCGGCGATCTGGGCGATGTCTTTTAAGCGGACCATGGGGTGGGTTGAAAGGTTGAAGCGTTGAAGCGTTGAAACGTTGAAGCGTGATGCGTGATGCGTGAAAGCGACGGAGGCAATATCCGGGACCACGCTTCAACGATGCAACGCTTCAACGCTTTCATTTCAGAGATACGTTCCGCGCCAGTGCAACTTGCGGCGCATGGCTTCGAGAAAAGAACCATGCGCCAGCCGCATCAGCCGCACGGCGCGGCGGCTGCGGCGGATGGTGATCTCGTCGCCGGCATCGAGTTCGCCCACGATCTGGCCGTCGGCGTTCACGAACGCGGCGGGCAAAGTGTTGATGGCCTTCACGCGGATTGTCGCGGACAACGGCAGGATGATGGAACGGTTCGAGAGCGCGTGCGGACAGATGGGCGTGAGCGCGAACACCTCCGCCGTGGGCAGAACAATCGCGCCGCCCGCCGCGAGCGAATACGCCGTGGAACCGGTCGGCGAACTGACAATCAAACCATCGCAGCGGTAGCGCGTGACGAGCTCACCGTTCACCGTCACGTCGAGCGCGATCAGGCGCGAGACCGCGCCGCGCGTGACCACGATGTCGTTGAGCGCGGTGGCCGTGAGTTTTTTTCCATGGCAGACGCCGGTGGCCTCGATGAGGGCGCGTGTTTCAAATTTATATTCGCCCGCCCAGACCAGTTTCAACGCGTCGGCCAGTTTGTCGGACGGGACGGCGGTGAGAAAACCCAGGCTGCCGATGTTGACGCCGAGCATGGGCGTGCGGGAACCAGCGATCTGCCGCGCGGCGTGGAGCATCGTGCCGTCGCCGCCGAAGACCAGCAACAAGTCCGTGTCCTTCGCGAGCGCGGCGGCGTCGGTGCGGACTTCGCATTTTAATTTTGCGTGCTGCGCGGTGGCAACGTCGCAGAAAACCGTGCGCCCGGCGCGCGTGATGAGGCGCGCGGCGGTGCGGACGCTGTCGGCGCAGGCGGATTTTTCCGCGTTGCCCACGAGGCCGATGCGTTGGAAATGGTCAGCGGACTTTTTCAATCAGCGTTAAAAACTCTTTGTTGCCGGCCGGGCCGAGCAGCGGGGATTCAACCACACCGCGCCAGCAAAGGCCAGCCTGCGCGGAAACAAATTCTTGCAGCTCGGCCAGCACGCGTTCATGCACCGCCGGATCGGTGATGACGCCCCTGCCCTTGTCCGCCTCCGCCTTGCCCGCCTCGAACTGCGGCTTGATGAGCGCGACAATTTTTCCGCCCGGCTTCAACAGCGCCACGGCGGGCGGCAGGATTTTTTTCAACGAGATGAACGAGCAGTCAATCACGATGAGGTCGGCGGGCGGATTGCCGGAAACATTCAACATTGAACATTCAACGCCCAACGTCGAAGGCGGGGCCGTGCTCGATGACTTGGATGTTGGATGTTGAATGTTGAATGTTGAATGTTTTTCCAGCATTTCACCCCTCACCCCAGCCCTCTCCCCTCCGAGGGGAGAGGGAGAAGACGCGGCGGAAGACGCGAAATGTTCCGGCTTCAGATGCCGCGCGTTGGTTTTTTCCATGACGACCACGCGCGGGTCCTGCCGCAATTTCCATGCGAGCTGCCCCTGCCCGACATCCACGGCAAAAACTTTTTCCGCACCGCGTTGCAAGAGACAATCCGTGAAGCCGCCGGTGGACGCGCCGAGGTCCAGCGCGGTCAACCCTTTCACGTCGAGTTGAAAATGTTCGAGCGCGTGTTCGAGCTTGTGGCCGCCGCGGCTGACGAATTTCTCCGGCGCGTCGAGCACCAGTTCGTCACCGGGCTTGACGGAGTCGCTGGGTTTGCGCGCGGGATGGCCGTTGATGCGAACTTGTCCGGCGAGCACAAGGCGCTTGGCGCGTTCGCGGCTGTCGCAAAGGCCGCGTTCCACGAGGGCCTGATCAAGGCGGGTCACGGAAACAGGTTGACGGAAAAATTTAAATTATTCGACAAGAATTTCATCGGGCCGGAAACTAAATCCGCCGCCAGACCAGGTGAATCCCCAGGACGAACCGCCATTATTTCGGGCCGGCCGGTCCCAACAAACCTGGGATGGGTGCAGCCCTTAACCGAAACCATGCAGTTGAACTTCGGCCGGAGCGCGGCATTTATGCCGCTTCACCATGCGAATTGCAGGAGGCACCGAATTCATTTGAACCCACCCTTCCGTGCGGACGTTGA
>JAYVCM010000372.1:0-5265 GCA_043749955.1 Limisphaerales bacterium
CGGCGGGTGAAGGCTGCGAAATAAAAGGAGAACCGTGACGCTTTCCCTGAACGAGAGATTGCTTCCCTGCAGAACTGCGTTTTAAGGTGTTGACCATACCCAAAGGAAATTCCGTCCGTTCACCTAAACTCTGTAACTCCGAAGCTGTTCTCCCAACATTTTCAGCAATCGTCAACAGCTATTATGATGAAGTTATTCACATTCTCCAACGCGAACCTGCTCATGACAGGTTCGCGGCATGAGCAGGCGGACGGCCAGGCGGCCGGATAAATCCAACATTCCATTCATGTCCAACCGTCTCCATTTGCCTTGAATGACGGGCGGCGCGCGGGCAAGTTGCGCGCGATGAAATTCTTTTCCGCGCTGTTGACGGCGCTGGCGCTCGCCGGGTCCGCGGGCCGGGCGCAGGCGGCGTTCATCAACGGGCAGAATTACGTCGCCATCGCCGACTGGGCGCACGCCAACGGCTTCGACGGCTACACGCTGGAGCATGGCGACAAAATCGTTTTGACGAACCGCACGTCGCGGCTGTTTTTTGATGTCAATTCCCACGATGCGGAAATCAATGGCGTCCATGTGCGGCTCTCGTATTCCGTGGCGAACGTGAAGGGCGTGCCGCTCATCGCGCAACGGGACGTGGACACGGCGTTGCGTCCGCTGGTCTTCACGCAAAAACCGTCGGCAAAAAAAATCACGACCATTTGTATTGATCCCGGCCACGGCGGGAAGGATCCGGGCAACCGCGTCGGCACCTTTTTTGTCCGCAACGAAAAAACTTACACACTGGCGCTGTCGCTGGAACTGCGGCAGCAACTGCGGAAGGCGGGTTTCAATGTCATCCTCACGCGCGAGAAAGACACCTATCCGGAACTGGCGGTGCGGCCGGACCTCGCCAACCGCAAGGGCGCGGATTTGTTCGTGAGCCTGCATTTCAATTCGTTCACGCGCGATCCCAAAAGCGTGCAGGGGCTGGAGACGTATTGCATCACGCCGGTCGGCGCGGCGTCGTCGAACGCGCAGGGCGAGGGGAGCAATCACAGTGCGTCGGCGGCGAACCGGGTGGAAAACAAAAGCCTGCTGCTGGCGTATCAGGTGCAGAAGTCGCTCGTGAAAAATCTGGGCGCGGAGGACCGCAGCGTGCGGCGGGCGCGGTTCGAGGTGCTGCGCAGCGCGGAGATGCCGGCGATTCTCATCGAGGGCGGTTACATGACGCATCCGGTGGAGGGGAAAAAGATTTTTGATGCCAAGTATCGCCAGCAGATGGCGGCGTCCATCGTGAAGGGAATTCTGGCGTATCAAAAGTTGACCGCGCCGCCGCCGCCAAAAACGAAGCCGGCGGACACGAACAAGGTGGCCAGCGCGAAAGGCGGGAAATAAATTTCGAGGACGAGAACGAGCACGAGGACGATATCAAACATGAGCATTGCCACCAAGACGGGCGACGACGGGACGACGGGATTGATCTACGGCCATCGGGTGCCAAAGAATCATCCGCGCGTGGAGGCGTGCGGGACGCTGGACGAATTGAACTCCGCCCTCGGCCTCGCGCGCGCGACGGCGACGGAACCGTTCGTCGGCGAGAATTTATTTTGGATCCAGAAAACTCTGGTGGACGTGATGGGTGAGGTGGGCGTGTTGACGGAAGATCTGCCGCGCTATGCGAAAGGCGGGTTCAAGCTGGTGACGCCGGAGATGACGGCGAAGCTGGACGTGCTGGTGAAAGAGATCGAGGCGCAGAACGTGAGTTTCCAAGGCTGGGCCACGCCGGGGGCGACGCACAACTCCGCCGCGCTGGATCTGGCGCGCTCCATCTGCCGCCGCGCCGAGCGCCGCGTGTTTGATCTACAGACGGCGGGGGAGTTGAAGAACGCGGAGATTTTAATTTTTCTGAACCGGCTGTCCGATTTGCTGTGGCTCTTCGCGCGCTGGGTGGAGACGCAGTTGGGAGCCGCCGGGAAATAGTTTGTGCGGCCGGGATTGTTGCCGGGTGCTCTTATTTCAAATTTAACTGCACAAATACAGGAGGGGCGGCTTTTGACACGGCGGGCAACTGCCGTATAGTGCAGGCGTCACCTGATGTGTATTTTTAACAACCCCAAGCCCGATCATTGTGTTTGAATTCGTAATGCCGTCCAGCCATCCCAACCGTCAACCCAACACCCCAACCCCATCCCTTATGTCCACACTCAATGTTTTACGAAAAGCCATGCTGGGCGCCGCGTTGCTCGCGTCCGGTCTCACCGCCCAGGCGCAAACCGCCAACTGGAAAGGCCTGGCCTCCGGTGGTGAGTGGAACACGCAGGCAAACTGGGATCTTCTGGATGTGCCCGGGGTGGGAACCAATGCGCAGATCGGATTGAGCACGAATGTGAATTACAATCTGCCGATGACGGCGGCCAGTTTTGGCACCTTGACCAACCGGGGGGTGCTGAACATCAACACCAACGGATTCAACTGCGGCATGATTGTGATGCCATTTCCGACGGCGGTGGGGAAATTATTTGTGAACAATGGCGGCGTGGTGAATTTGACCGGCAACCTGGCGATCTGCTCCAATTCAATTGCGTCCATGGCGGCGGGAAGCTCAGTCACGGTTGGTGGTTCGTTGATCATCGGCTCCAGTGTCGCCGGCGGGAACGGCAACACGTTGGGTGCCTTCGGCAGCTTCACCAACAACGGGGGCATTCTTACGGCGGCGTTCACGAGCTTGAACCCGGGCAACCAGAGCATCGCCACGAGTTGCCGTCTGGTCATCAACGGCGGCACGAACAATCTGGGCGCCTACTCGGCGCAGCGCAGTCCCGGCGGCGCCAGTGCGCCTCCATCGCTGGGGACGGACGGGCTGATCATCAGCAACGGGCAGGTGAATGCGACCAGCCTCTCCGTGGGTAACAACGCGCACGGGATCATTTATCTGGTGAATGGAACGCTGACCAATTCTGGAACTTTCACCATCAAGAACGCGACCGGCACGCGTCCCGCGCGATTTTTGCAGACGGGCGGCTTGTATGTCTCGACCGGCACGAATGTCATCGTCATCAATCCTTCCGGCGGCGGCGACACGGTCTATTCGGTTCTGGGCGGCACCAATTATGTCGGCGGCATCCAGCTGGGCGTTGGTGTTAATGCGGGCACAAGTTTCTTCACCAATTCGGCCACGATCTATGTCGGCAGTCTGGGCATGGGCACCAACGGTGCGCTGACTCTGGCCACCTTGCTGAATACAGGCGGCCGGTTTGGGGCGAGCGCGGACTGGACGAACACGTCGCCGATCACGCTGAACGGCGGTTCGATTGATGCGCAGGATGCCGCCGGAACGCCCTTCAACATTTTTAGTTCCGGTGCGCTGCGCGGTTCCGGTCCCTTGTTTAAGACCGGCGGCGGCACGCTGACGCTGGACAACGCGCATACTTACTCGGGCATCACATACATCAACCAGGGCACCTTGGCGCTCGGTGCCGCCGGTCTGCTCGCCACGCCGCAGATTTTGGTCGCCTCCAACACGGTGTTTGATGTGAGCGCAGTTTCGGGCGGCTATGTTCTGCCGACGGGGAAAATCCTGCATGGCTGGGGCACGGTCACGGGTGCGGTTTCGGTCGCTTCCGGCGCCACGGTTGATCCGGGAACCAATAATTCATCTCTGGCGCCGGGCACGTTCACCTTCATGTCTTCAGTGACCGAAACGGGCGGGGCGAAAAACCACTTTGATTTGTCGTCCAATCCGTCCGGCCCGAACAACGACGTGTTTGTGATCAACGGCGATCTGAATGTCAGCGGCATCAGCAACATTCTTGAAATCAGCGGTGGCGGCCCGTCGGGCAGCGTGCATCCGCTGTTCAAATACACCGGCAGTTTCAATGGTGACCTGACGAACTTTGCCATCGCCGGGCCGTCCGGTGTGCTTACGAACATCACCAGTTCGTCGCCCAAAGTCATCGCGTTTATTGCCCAGATCACGGTGCGCAGTTCCACGAACATCACCTGGATCGGCAATCCCGGGGCGAATGACTGGAACGTCCTGGCCGCCACCAACTGGATCAACAACGGCGCCCTCGACTATTTTGTTTCTGGGGACAACGTGACGTTTAACGCCACCGGCGCGGCGAATCCAAACGTCAATGTTGCCGCCTCGGTTTCGCCGGGTTCCGTCACGGTCAACGCTGCGACCAACTACTCGTTTTCAGGAACTGGCAGCATTGGCACCGGTGGCATCACCAAGACCAATTCCGGCCGGCTCACGATTCTGAACACGAATGACTTCACGGGTGGCGTCACCATCTATGGCGGAACCGTGAGCGTTGAAAGCCTTGCGGATGACGGCACGGCCAGTCCGCTGGGCAAGAGCGGAACCCTGCTCGTGGACGGCGGCACTTTGGAATACACCGGGCCAAATAATACTTGGAGCCGGACGGTGACGATGGGGGTTGCGGGTGGCGCCATGTCAGTTACCAACGGGGCGACGGTCTTGATTCAAAGCGGAACAGTCGTCGGCACCGGCTCGTTGACCAAAACCGGCACCGGCACTTTGGTGCTTAACAATTCTCTCAACAGCTACGGTGGCGGCACGTTCATCAATGCCGGAACCTTGACCATTCTCAACGCCACGGCTGCCAGCACCGGCATCATCACGATGAATGGCGGCAGCCTGACCAACGGCGCCGTCAAGCCCGCGAACACCATCAATGTGGCCCAGCCCGCCACCATCAGCGGTGGCAACGCCGGCGGACTTACGGGCATCCGCAACGTGACCGGCAGCAGCAATCTGGTGATCGCCGTCACGGCCGGTGTGTTTGACCTCATCGGTGACATGACGGCTTATGATGGCAACATTACATTCAGCAATGCTGGCGGTGCCGTCATCCGTTTCCAAGGTGCGACCGGGAGTGCGCTGGCGACCTGGGACCTGGGCGCCGGCCCGATGGATTTGAACATCCGCTCCGGCTCGACGCTGAACAACTTTGGCGCTTTGAAAGGTGCCGCTGGCACAACGTTGTCCGGTCGCGGTGGTGCCTCCAACAACGGGCCGACCACGCACAGCATCGGAGCCAACGGTCAAAGCACGACGTTTGACGGCGTCATCCAGAATGGTGCCGGCGGCGGCTCCTCGACCACGGCCATCACCAAAGTTGGTTCCGGCACCCTGACGCTTTCCGGGGCGAACACTTACACGGCCACCACCACCGTCAGCAACGGCGTGCTCGCCCTCACTGGCAGCGGCAGCATTGCCACCAGCAGTTCCATCAACCTCATCGCCGGTGCATTCGT
>JAYVCM010000373.1:0-2888 GCA_043749955.1 Limisphaerales bacterium
GGCATCGGGCTGGGCAGCGTGGCGGCGGGCTATCTGTCCGGCGGAAAAATCGAATACGGCCTCGTGCCGCTGGGCGCGTTCGGCCTTTCACTTTTCACATCGCTGCTCGTCTGGCCCGGCGCCGGCTTGAAAATTTCCCTCGCGCTGCTCGCGCTGCTGGGCTTTGCGGGCGGATTTTTCATCGTGCCCATTGCGGCATTGCTCCAGCACAAACCGGCGCGTGAGAACAAGGGACAGGTTCAGGCGACGGCCAACCAGCTTTCATTCATTGGCGTCTTCCTCGCCATGGGCGCGCACTGGCTGCTCACCCAGCAGTTTCAACTTTCCCCGCGCCACGTCTTTCTCGTCTGCGGACTGATGACGCTGGCCGGCGCGGTTTACGTTTTGATTTTGCTGCCCGATGCGCTGCTGCGTTTCGTTTTGTGGTGCGCGACCAATACGATTTACAAAATCCGCATCGTCGGGCGCGACCACATTCCGGCCAAGGGCGGCGCGCTGTTCGTGTGCAACCATCTTTCCTTCGCCGACGCGTTGCTGCTCATCGCTTCCACCGACCGGCCCATCCGCTTTCTGATGTTCAAAGGCATCTACGAACAGCGCTGGATAAAACCGTTCGCCAAAATTCTCCGCGCCATTCCGGTTTCGTCCGAGCAGCGCCCGCGTGAGCTGCTCCATGCGCTGCAGGCGGCGACCGACGCCATCCGCAACGGCGAAGTCGTCTGCATTTTTGCCGAGGGGCAGATCACGCGCATCGGCCAACTGCTGCCGTTCCAGCGCGGCTTCGAGCGCATCATGAAAAATGTGGATGCGCCCATCATCCCCATCTCGCTCGACGGCGTCATCGGCAGCCCGACCAGTTTTGAACACGGCCGCATGGTGCGCCGTTTTCCTGAACGCATCCCGCATCCGGTCACCGTGAGCTTTGGCGCGCCGCTGCCGCCGACGGCCACACACGTTGAAGTGCGCGAAGCCGTGCAAACCTTGATCGCCGATGCGTGGCAGTTCCGCCGCGACCGCATGGAGCCGATGCCGCGAAATTTCGTCCGCCACGCCCGCCGCCATCCGCGCCGTTTTGCGATGGCCGATGCGGCCAGCGGCAAAATAAATTTCGGCACCGCGCTGGTGAAAACCGTTTTCCTCGCGCGCCGGTTGAAAAAAGTCTGGGCCGGGCAGGGGATGGTTGGAATTTATCTGCCGCCAAGCGTGCCGGGCGCGCTGGTGAATCATGCGGCGTTTCTCTGCGGCAAAGTTCCGGTGAACCTGAACTACACTTTGACCGAAGCCACCATTGCTGCGTGCGTGCAGCAGTGTGAAATCAAGACCGTCATCACCTCGCGAAAATTTTTGGAGAGGATAAAGCTGACGCCGCCGGGCGAACTGATTTTTTTGGAGGACATCGTTGGAGGTCAAGCTTCAGCTTGTTCCGGGGACACGCTAAAGCGTGAACTCCAACTCGGCGTTCCAACGGCAGTGGAAAAACTCACCGCGTTTATCTTCGCCCGCTTTGCGCCGTATTCGCTGCTCAAAAAATTTGCCGGGCAGGAAAAAGAAGTCGCGCTGGATGATCTGGCCACCGTGATTTTTTCCAGCGGCAGCACGGGCGAACCCAAGGGCGTGATGCTCTCGCATTACAACATCCTCTCAAACATCAATCAGTTCAGCCACATCTTGAGCTTCACGCACCGCGACCGGTTCCTCGGCATCCTCCCATTTTTCCATTCGTTTGGATTCACCGTCACGCTTTGCCTGCCGGCGGAGATTGGCGGCGGCGTGGTGTTCCATCCGAATCCGCTTGATGCGCGCGCGGTCGGCACGCTCGTCCGCGAAAACGCCGTCACGATCTTGCTGGCCACGCCGACGTTTCTGCAACTCTACCTGCGCGGCGTGGCGTCGTCGGATTTCGGCAGTTTGCAGCTCGTCGTGGTCGGCGCGGAAAAATTATCCGAGCGGCTGGCCGATGCGTTTGAGCAGAATTTCGGCATCCGCCCGCTCGAAGGCTACGGCACGACTGAATGCGGCCCGGCGGTCGCGGTCAACATCATGAATTTTCGCGCGGCGGGCTTTCATCAGATCGGTGGCAAGCGCGGAAAAATCGGGCGTGCCTTGCCCGGCATGATGGTGCGGCTGGCCGACCCGGAAAATCCGTGGGGCGAAAATAAAATTCCCGCCGACGAACCGGGGATGCTGCTCGTGCGCGGGCCGAACATCATGCACGGCTATCTTGGCCAGCCGGAAAAAACGGCGGAAGTGCTGCGTCCGTGGCCGGTAGCGGCGGGCTTCCAGCCTGCCGTAGAACCGGGCTTCCAGCCCGGTGGAAAGAACGTGACCAGTGCGGAAGCTGTGGAAAAATTTCAAGCCGTCGCGAGTTCGGACACCAAGCCGGGCGGCAGGATGCCGCCCTCTACGTCAGGCAAGATGCCTGACGCTACACCGCTTTGGTATTGCACCGGCGACGTGGCGACGATTGACGAGGATGGCTTTTTGCAGATCACCGGGCGCTTGAGCCGTTTCAGCAAGATCGGCGGCGAGATGGTGCCGCATTTGAAGATCGAGGAAAAATTACAGGAGGTCGCGGGCGTCGCCGAACAAATGTTTGTCGTCACTGGCGTTCCTGATGAAAAGAAAGGCGAACGCCTCGTGGTCCTGCACAAGCTCGCGGAAAAAGATCTGCCGGCGTGCCTCGAAAAATTTTCCGCGTGCGACCTGCCAAATTTGTGGAAGCCGAAGGCCGATGCGTTTTTCCGCGTGGAGCAGTTTCCGCTGCTGGGAACTGGCAAACTGGATTTGCGCGGCGTGACGGAAACGGCGGCGCGGTTGGCGGCAAGTTAGCGGAGCGCGGACAGCCTTGTCCGCGAGTGGCTGCGCGGGGTTCGCGCGGACAAGGCTGT
>JAYVCM010000374.1:0-4641 GCA_043749955.1 Limisphaerales bacterium
GCCGGCGAGACGCCGGCGCTCCCAGGGCAGCTTCATGGCCGGTCCATCCCGCCGCCGGCTTCTCACGCCAGCGCGGTGATGATGAAGGCGATGAACGACAGGAACAAGCCGGTGATGAAGGAGAGATAGCCGAGCCGCAGGAAGCGGTATTTCTTTTTCGCCAAAAAAGTTCCGAGCAGGTAAAGCTCGCGCACCTGCGCGCCGTAGGTGCGGCTGTGGTCGTTCATCATCTCCTCCATGGCGCCTTCAAACTGCTCCTGGCTCAAGTGCGTGAAGTCGCCGAAGAACAGCAGGTTGAACTGCGGATTTTGAACGTCGGGCGGCGGCAGGTTGGTCGGCGGCAGCTTGGGCATGACGGCGTAAGTGGCGAGGCAGATGGTGAGCAGGCAGAAGCTCATGAGGATGTAGAGCGGCCAGAGATGATTGTTCTTGAGCACCTGCGGCAGGCATAGCGTGAGCACGACGGACGACATGGTGAGCAGCATGTTCGCCTTCATGTCGGCCATGGAACTCAACTGGACGAGGTGCATCTGCGCGGCGCGCAGCATGTGATCCAGGTGCGAACCGGGTTTTTCAATCTTGAACATGGGATTCATTTCAAGGGAAAGTCCGCAGTTGTGCAAGCCTGCAAAAAAACTTTGAACCGGGCGGGGCGGGCGGGCGCCGGGGAAATACTCAGGCCGTTTCCCGAGATGTGCTTGATTGGTATTCTCGCCCGCACTCGACACTTCGCCCGTCACTGGTTAGCTTTGCTGCATGAATTTTCTCGTCACCGGCGGCGCGGGCTTCATCGGCTCGCACGTTTGCGAACGCCTGCTCCGCGACGGCCACAGCGTCTGGGCCTTCGATGACCTGAACGATTTCTACGACCCGCAGTTCAAGCGCGCCAACCTCCGCGACATCCAGGCCCTCGCCCTGCCCTTTGAATTTTTCCACGGCGACATCACGGATGCTTCCGCGCTCGACGAACTTTTTTCGTCCGTAAAGTTCGACCAGGTCATCCATCTCGCCGCGCGCGCGGGCGTGCGGCCGAGCCTGGAGCAGCCGGCGCTTTACCAGCGCGTCAATGTCGAGGGCACGGTCAACGTCCTCGAAGCCGCGCGCAAAACTGGCGTGAAAAAAATTACCATCGCGTCGTCGTCGTCCGTCTATGGCGTGAACGCCAAGGTGCCGTTCAGCGAAAGCGACCCGATCTTCTCGCCCGTCTCGCCCTACGCCGCCAGCAAGCTCGCGTGCGAGGCGCTCGGCCACACCTGGCATCACCTCTACAAAATGGACGTGGCGATGCTGCGCTTCTTCACCGTCTATGGTCCGCGCCAGCGGCCCGACCTCGCCATCCACAAGTTCACCAAGCTGATTGACGCGGGCCAGCCCATCCCCGTTTTCGGCGACGGCAGCGCGGCGCGCGACCACACGCACGTCTCGGACATTCTCGAAGGCATCGTCGCCTGCACGCGGCGCGAGTTCGGTTTTGAAATTTTCAACCTCGGCGAATCGCAGACGGTGAAGTTGTCCGAATTGATTTCGCTGATCGAAACCGCGCTCGGCAAGCCGGCCATCATTGACCGGCAGCCGCTCCAGCCCGGCGATGTGCCGATCACGTTCGCGGACATTTCCAAAGCGCGGAAGCTGCTCGGCTATAATCCGCAGGTGAAGGTGGAAAAAGGAATACCGCTTTTTATTGATTGGTTCCGCAAAAACCGGCAGTAATAGGGCCGTCACAAGGCAACATGAGCAACCAAAAAATCACCCGCCCGCCGCTGGCCGCCGCGCTGGCCGCATGGACCGACTGTCTCGCCAGCCACGGCATGGCCGAAGAACCGCTCTGGATTTTTTCCGAGAACCTGTGCATCGAACCTTCGCGCGCGACGCCGGGCAGCTTCCGCTTCGGCTTCCAGACGAAATTCACGCCGCCGGACGACGACGCGCTGGAGATCGCCTACGACCAGTTTTGCGAGACGGACGCGCGCATCGTTTTTTACCGGCTCGGCTCGGTGCCGAAAAAATCCGTGTGCATCCTGCTGTGCGATCCGTGGTTCGAGGAAAAAACGGCGCGCGACGGTTTCGTGCAGCGCGACGACTGGAAAATCTCCTTCCATCCCGGCCATCCCGGCGACATCGAGGAAGTGACCGACCTGACCCGCTGGGTGCGCCGCGTGAAACGCGACCGCGCGTTCCACGACTTCGACTTCGGCATGGCGCTGGAGACGATTGAAGAGATCCGAACCCACGGCCGCCCGCTGCTGCCCTACGAACGCATGGCGCAAAAGATGTTGGGCCGGCTGCGGCGGATTCTCGGACAGCCGGATTGACTTTCACCTGCCGGAGCGCGGCGTTCACGCCGCTTCACCTAACGCAATCCGATAAAGCGGTGCTAAAGCAACCGCAGTCCAAACGCTCCTCGAAGTTTGGTGACGCACGGCCAGCGCGAAGCGTCTGGACTGCGGCCGGTTCACCGCCGCTTTTCCCACGCACCCACGTTGAATCGAATCCCCAGGTGATTCAAAGCGGCAACAATAATTTCAAAGCCAATTTACTTTCCGACCGCGCCGAAAACCGTCTTCATCAGATCCGTCGTGCGCGCCACGGGGTTTTCGCGGATGCTTTTTTCCTCGGCCGCGACCATCTTGAAAAGTCCGTCGAGCGTTTTGTTCGCCACATAGGCATCCACGTCCAGCGCGTCCGCCCCGAGATAATTTCCCGCCAGCCCGCCCAAGGTGCCGCCGAGCGCGCTGCCGCCGCTGACCTTGGCGATCATGTTTTTGTAGGAGCTGGTCACGCCGGTCTTCGCCGTGGCCTTCTGGACAATGGGCAAAAAGCGCGCATACAGATTCGTGGACGTCGTGCGGCGGAAAAATTGCGTGGCCGAGTCCGGCGGCCCGGTCAGGACGGACTTCGCGTCGGCGATGCTCATCTGCTTCACCGCGTCGCCAAAAACGCCGGCCGCCTCCGGCACGGCCTGCTCGGCGGCGTGGTTCATGGTCGCCACAAAATCATCCGCCAGCTTTTCCTGTTTCAAAGCGCGCAAGGTTTTTTCCACCGTCTGCAGTTTCTCCGGCAGCGGAATCTTCACGCTGGGGTTCGCCAGAAATCCGCCGGCGTGGCCGAGGTTCGTGATGGCGCTTTGCAGCCCCTTGCCGAGGGCGTCCTTGAGTCCGCCGACCATCTGATCCTGTGACAACGCGGACAGCGCGGTGGCCGCCGCCGCGTTCGTCGAGGTTTTGCCGAAGCCGAGCGCGTCCAGCCAGCCGGCGCGGGCGGAGCCAATGGAAACGGCGAAGAGGAGCGGAAGCAAAAAAATTTTCATGGATGGTTTGGGGTTGTTGGTTGCGGTTCGTCGGAATAGGCAAACAGCATTGGCTGGCCGGGTCAAGATTTCTTACGACTGTTAAAATCGGACGAAGCGCATCGCAGATTTTTTTCAGCGGCCTGATTGCTCAATCCCAAAGGGATTGTGTCCTTCAGCCCAAGGTTGCGAGGAACGAGCTACCTTGGGATTGCACGCCCAGGAACACAACCCCAACGGGGTTGCGGCCCGCCGCCGTTCACCGCCGCCGCAACCCCGTTGGGGTTGTGATTTTCTCCCGACGATTACCCAGGGTAGCTCGTTCCTCGCAACCCTGGGCTTCGGGCCGGAATCCCTTTGGGATTCATGGACGGTGACTTCTGCCCTGCGGGAAATTGAGATGCGCCCAAATCGGACGCGCGTGTCAAATCTCTGGACGGGATTGCTCCAAACCGAGGCGTTTGCTTCCCGGCGGCAGCGCAAATCCGTTGGCTTGGCTTATGCTAAAAAAGAAACCGTATGAGCAACACAACTTTCACGATCCGCGAAAAAAGCGGCGGCAACCACATCACGCTCACGCCGGCATCCAAGACCGAGGGATCGCACTTCGGGGTGATTGACGGCGCGCTCGTCCTGGGTTTCCTGGCCGCCTTTGTGGGCCTGGTTTTCCTGCTGGCAAAATAATCTTCGGGTTGGACCTCAAAAACCGCCGCCGCAGAGGAATTTATTTCTTCTTCGTCGGCGGTTGGTTTGTGGCCTTCGTCTTGAACGAGGACCGCAGGAACCAGTTCCGCTTCAGCCCCTGCACCAGATCGTCCGCGTCCACCACCGTCTTGGAGATCCCCCCCAGCAGGTTTGAATTCGCCTGCACCTGCGCGTTCAAGTTGCTCGTGATGCCGGCCACATTTTCCAACGTCTGGCCGATGCTGACGACCAGCGCGTTCAGGTTGGTGTCCGTGTCCACCAGCAGCAGATTGAGATTCGTCAGCGCGCTCTGAACCTGCCCGCCGCCGTTCGTGCCGAGCGCCCAGGTCACCGGCCCGCCCGGCTCGCGCAATTGCGCGCTGATGACGGTGAAATTTGTCAGCATCGGCTGCGCGGCAAGGATGGTGGTGTTCAGATTCGAGGCCGCGGTCGCCGCATTGTCCAGCATGGCTGCGATTGTATTAGTCAGCGAAAGAAATCCCGGCAGCGCCGATTGCACCTGCGAAACCATCGCCTGCAACTGGTCGGAAATCGGCGGCGTCTCCAGGGCTGCCAGCTTTACATCCTCGGAGCGGGGCGCAAAATTTTCATAGCGATGCCTCTGCCGGTTCCAGGTGGCGACGATATGTTTGGCCTTAATTAAGTTGTCA
>JAYVCM010000375.1:0-7718 GCA_043749955.1 Limisphaerales bacterium
GCCGGCGAGACGCCGGCGCTCCCAGGCTGATGGCGAGCGAGTTTGCGTTTCTTGAAATTTATATTGCGACTCATGTTGGGCATTGTTATTTGGCGGAACGCCGCAGATCGAAAACGACCAGCCGCTCGTTCTCCAGCACGCATTGGAAATTCTCCCGCAGCCATTCTTGAAATCCGGCGTAATCCTCCAGCAACCAGAACGCCGTCCACCAGAACGCCACATGACTCGCGCCCGCTTCGCGCTGACGTTCCAATTCTGCGACCGCCTCGGCGTCATCCGCCGGCGGGCCGTGATATTCGCCGCCGCGTTCGATAAACGGAATGGCGCGCAGCCCCGGCACAGGATCCCCTTCGCCCCATTCGTTTTGATTGACGAGGACAAACTTGCCGCCCGCCGGAATCAACGCCAGCAAATCCTGCCGCGCGGCAATCAGCCGGCGCGGCCAGACGCTGTTGAAATTGTTTTTCCTCCAGTCGTCCGGGTTCGCCGCGACGCCGAGTTTGGCCAGCTGCTGGTGCAGCATCTCGGAATTGATTTCAATCCGGGCGATGTAATTTTTCAGCCGCGCGTCGTCCAGCGTCCGCCCGCAATAATTGTTCGCCCCATGCGCGCGATAATCACCGAGCGGTTCGGTGGCGGTGCGCAGCAGACCAAAGACCGGCGCCAGCGTGATGAGATAAACGTCCGCGCCGTTCCGATACGGCGGTTCAGGCATTGGAAAAATCTTGTCCACGAACGTCCGGGCGTAGGCGCTGCCATGGTGAAAATCAAAATCGTAAGCCGGGCCTTCGCGAAAAACCCGCTCGCGCAAATCGCCGGCCGGCAGCGGCTGCGTCGTGCTGATTGCGCCGGTCGGCTTTCCGTTTTTGTCCGCGACGCGCATCGGCCACTGGACTTTCACCGCGCCCCCTTCGTTGAAGAGCTTCACCATCGCTGCGGCGGCACCGGGAAAGATTGTGTCGTCCGAATCCAGAAAACAGATCACCTCCCCATGGCTCACAGGAAATCCCGCGTTGTAAGCGGACGCCTGCCCGCCGTTTTCCTTGAACACCGGAATCACGCGGTCGCCATAGCTCGCGATGACATCGCGCGAAGCATCCGTCGAGCCGTCGTCCACTACGATCACTTCGACGCGCGGATAGGTTTGCGTCAGCGCGCTGTCAATCGTCTGGCGCAGGTAGCGGGCGTAGTTGTAATTGTTGATGATGACGCTCACGAGCGGCGGCGGCGGCGAAGGCGTGAACGCGGCCTCGGCTGGAAATGGCCAGAGATCCAAGGCTGCCGGCGCGGAAGTTTCGCGCGGCTTTCTCAAATCATAAATGACCAGCCGCTCGTTTTTCAGCGCGCACGCGAATTCCGCGTCTAGGCGGTTGTGAAATTCCGCGTAATGATCCAGCCACCAAAATGCCGGCCACGCGAACACGATGAAGCCCACTCCGGCGCGGCGCTGCCGATCCAGTTCCGCCATCGCCGCCGCGTCGTCTGCGGGCGCGCCCCAGGATTGTCCGTCGCGTTCCAGAAACGGCAGCGCGCGGTTGCCGGGAAAAACTTCCGGCGCGCCCCAGGTGCCGTCGTCCACCAGAATAAATTTTTCGCCGCCCGGCACGAGCGCGTTGATTTCCCCGGCGGCCTGCTGCAACCGGTGAAACCACGAGTTGCGTTTCCACGCCGCAACATCCACATCGAAGCCCGCCGTTTTCAACACCCGGCTCAGGGCGGCGCATTGCTGGTCGTGCCCGGCAAGTTCGAGCTGCAATTTTTCCGCGAACGGGCGCGCGGAATAAATGTTTCGTCCGTGAATGCGATATGTCCCCTGTGCCGACGGCAGGGCGCGCACGCGGCCAAAGACCGGTGCGAGCGTGTAGAGAAATTCATCGGCGCACGTTTTGTAGTAGGCCACGTCCTCCGGCATCGGCAGCACGGTTTCCAGAAATTTCCGCGACCACGCGTTGCCGCTCGTGGGCGAACTGCCGCAACTGGTCGGCCCGCCGCGCAAAACAACTTCTCGAAAATCGCCGTCGGGCAGTTTCCCCGGCGGCATCAGGCGGCCCTGCTCTTTTCCGTGTTCATCAACGACCCGCAGCGGCCAGTGAACTTTGACAACGCCAGCCTCGTTGAAAAGCGCGACGGCGTTTTCCACCGCAGACGGAAACAACGCGTCGTCCGAATCCAGAAAAAAAACCACGTCACCATGACTTGCCGCGAAGCCCGCGTTAAAAGCAGACGCCTGCCCGCCATTTTCCTTGAAGATGGGGATCACGCGGCCACCGTAGCTCGCGATGATTGCGCGCGAGTCGTCCGTCGAACCGTCGTCCACGACGATCACCTCGATGTGCGGATGAGTTTGGGCCAGCGCGCTGTCAATCGTTTCGCGCAGGAAACGTCCGTAGTTGTAATTGTCTATGATGATGCTCGCGCGCATGGCTTCATTTTTTTCCGATGCGCAATTCCGCGAAGACCTCGGCGTATTCGCCCTCCGGCCAGCAGTGCATTTCGCCGCGATACCGCGCCAGCCCGCGAAACGCCCCGGCGAAATCCACGACCGCGCACTGGCTCTGGTAGGCGCGGATCGCCGCGAGCTTCGTCTCGATGTGTTCGGAAATGTCCTCGATATGATCCATCCGCTGCAACGGCGTCCAGACTTCAAACATCAGCACAGTTGGAGTCCACGCTTTAGCGTGCTTCGCGTGCCGGGCAGCCTGAAGGCTGGACTCCAACAGGCGCACGGCAGCGAGGTGATCGGGATGTTGCTCGCCGTCGTGCGGAACGTAAATTGTGTCCGGCTTAAACTTTTTTAACTTCGCGCGGAGCTGGTTCACCGCGGCGCGCGTCGGTTTCACCGCGCCGTCGGGCAGATGCCAGAATTCAATTTCCTGGAGGCCCAGAATTTTTGCCGCGCGGCGCGATTCCTTTTCACGGGTGCGAATCGTCTCCGCTTCCGGGCGGCCGTGTCCGCCTTTCTCGCCGGAGGTCAAAAAAATCACCTGCACCGCGTCGCCCGCGAGGACATGCTTGCGCAACGTGCCGCCGCAGCCGATGGCTTCGTCGTCCGGATGCGGGCTGATGACCAGAATATGTTTCATTGAGCACTCCCTTCCTCGGATTTTTTCGTCACGAATTCCGCCGGATACAATCCCCATGTCCGCAACTGCGTCACGCCCGTCGCGTAACGATATTTGTAAGCCTCATCGCCGATGCCGAAATCAAAAGTCTTCGCGCCCTCGGCGATCGCGGCCAGAAGCAACTGCCGCATGAGCACCTCCCCCGGCCAGTGCCGTGACAATTCCACGTCAAACGTCGGGATGGCATACAAATATCTGCCTTGGTAACAAAGCCCGAAGTGAAACGCAATCGGCTTGTCATTCCAGGTCACGCGCGTGAAGCGCAGCCAGCCCGTGGACGGTATGCGCTGCACAAGCTGTTCGTAAAACGCGCGCTGTTCCGGCTTCAAAAAGATGCTCGGCTGCTCCGTAGTCGCACGGCGGGAGATGTGTTGAGCAAAAAACTCCGGGAGCTGCGGCAGGATTTTTTCGCCGTCCTGAAAGTGCTCCACCGCCAATGTGCCGGTCTGTTGAAAATATTTTTCATGGCGCACCAGGCTTTTTTTGCGCGTCGCCGCGAGAGCCGCCTCCGGCATTCCGGCCATGTCGAGCGCGGGCGCGGGCAGCGAGCCTTCGTCAAAACATTTCAATCCGAGCCGGGCCGCGGCATCCCGCAGCCGCTGGCCCGTGCGCGACTGGTCGCCGATAAAATAGAATTGGAAGCCGGCAAAATCCTTCACTTGCGCGCGGGCTTGGTTGAGCAATGCGTCCAGAATGTCCGGGTCGCCGATGTCGCCGGCAAAATCCACATAATCTTCCGGACACAGATTGTAAATCATCCCGCCGTCCGTGAACAACGGCGCGAGCGCCACGACTGCACCGTCGCGCTTGGCGACGATCAACATGAGCTTTCCATGACCGAGCGTCTCCCACCATGTGCGCTGCACTGCCCACGTCAAGCAAATCGAATCCGTGTCACCGCGCGGAAGCAGTTGCGTCCATTGCTCCGCGCCGAACGACGGGTCGTCGAAGCCCGTGAGCAGGCGCGTTTGGATTTTGGCGGCGCTCATGGTTTCATGCTCCCGAATTGAAGCTCGTGCAGCCGCTTGTAGAAGCCGCCGGCGGCGAGCAGTTCCTGGTGCGTTCCCATTTCCACGATCCGCCCGGCGTCCAGCACCGCGATGCGCGTGGCTTTGCGGATGGTCGAAAGCCGGTGCGCGATGATGAACGTCGTGCGCCCGTCCATCAACCGTTCCAGCGCCTTCAGCAGCAGCGATTCCGTTTGGGCGTCGAGCGCGGAAGTCGGTTCGTCGAGGATCAGCACCGGCGCATTTTTCAACAGCGCGCGCGCGATGGCAAGCCGTTGCCGCTGGCCGCCCGACAATGTCGAACCGCGTTCACCGATCACGGTGTCGTAGCCTTCGGAAAGTTCGCGGATGAATTCATCCGCGTTCGCATCCGCAGCGGCGGCAATGACTTCATCACGCGTCGCATCGGCGCGGCCGTAGGCGATGTTCTCTGCCACGCTCAACGGCAGGATGAACGGCTCTTGCAACACGATGGAGATTTGCGCGCGCAGGCTGGCGATTTGCAGGTCGCGCAAATCCACGCCGTCAAACGTCACTCGGCCCTCGCGCGGATCGAACAGGCGCGGGATGAGCGAGACGAGCGTGCTTTTGCCTGCGCCGGTCGCGCCGACGAGCGCGACGGTTTCGCCGGGACGCGCTTCGAGCGTGAGGTTGTGCAGCACGTCGCGGCCGGGTTCGTAGCCGAAGGTCGCGTTTTCCAGCCGAACGTGGCCGGATTTTTTTTTCACATGAACCGGCACGGGGAGCGCGTTGGGTTTTTCGCTGACCGTTTCGTCGGATTCCAAAACCTCCAGCACCCGGCGCGCACCGGCCTTGGCGGACGCAAAACTCGTGGAGAGATAGGCGAGCGTTTCCAGCGGCGCGTAAAATGAAACCATGTAGCTCAAAAAAACCGTGAAGCTGCCCAGCGACAGTTTGCCCTGCAAAACGTGCGCGCCGCCGACCGCGAAAACAATCGCCGTGCCGATCGCGGTGACCATTCCCGTGCCGACCTTGAATTGCAGTTCTGACGAGAGCACGCGCAGGGAGGCCTTGTCCGCCTTGCGCCAGAGTTCGTCGAGGCGCCGGTCTTCGTAATCTTCGCGGCCAAACGCCTGCACGACCGGCAGCGCGGTCAGCGTCTGTTCCGCGCGCGACATCGCCGCGCCCTGCAATTCGTATTGCGCGTAGGTGCGTTCGGTCATGGGCCGGGCGAAAAACCAGATGCAAAAACCGAGCAGCGGCGCGACCACCAGCGCGACCATCGCAAGAAAACTGTCGAAGCCCCAGAGGATCACGATCATGCCCGCGAGCGTCGCAACGGACGTGAGCAGCGGCAGCGCGACGTTCATCACCAGCACGCGCACGCAGTCGCAGTCGGTCGTCACGCGCTTGACGAGGTCGCCCGTCTGGCGGCGGTTGTGAAAGCGCAGCGAGAGCCGTTGCAACTGGCGGAACAAATCCGAGCCGAGCGCATAAACCATCCGGCTGCCGGTGCTGACCTGAATGTAGGATTGAATCGTCCGCGCGATCCAGCCGCCGAGAAACAGCACGGCCGTCGCGACCGTGAGCCACGCCAGCAGCGCCAGACCGGAATGTGCGCCGGGCAGTGAATTCAGCCACGACAATTTTTCCGGCAGCGGCTCGTTTTTCAAAACGTTGTCGAGGATGAGCTTCATCGGCCACGGGCGCAGCAGTCCGAACAGCACGTCCGCGCCGATCAGCAGAACGATGAGCGCCAGCCCGCGCCATTGGCCGAGGCCATAACGTCCGAGCCGCAGCCACCAGGATTTCGATTTCATACGGCGGCCTCCTCGTTGAGATCGGCGAACTGCCGCGCGTGCAGGCGATGATAAAAACCTTTTGCAGCAAGCAATTGATCATGCGTGCCGGTCTCGACGATGCGGCCCGCATTCAACACGGCGATGTGATTCGCGCGGCGGATCGTGGACAAGCGATGGGCGATGATGAACGTCGTGCGCCCGGCCATCAAACGTTCGAGCGCCTCGAGCAACAGCGATTCCGTGTGGGCATCCAGCGCGGAAGTCGGCTCGTCGAGGATCAGCACCGGCGCGTTTTTCAGCAACGCGCGGGCGATGGCCAGCCGCTGCCGTTCGCCGCCGGACAAGCTCGCGCCGCGCTCGGCGATGACGGTGTCGTAGCCTTGCGGCAGGCGGCGGATGAATTCGTCCGCGTTCGCGTCGCGCGCCGCCGCGACGATTTCTTCGCGCGTGGCGTCGAGCCGTCCGTAGGCGATGTTCTCCGCCACGGTCGCGGGAAACAAAAAAGTTTCCTGCAGCAGCACGGCGATTTGCGCGCGCAAACTGGCCAGGCGGATTTCGCGCGCGTCCACGCCGTCAATTGTCACGCGCCCGCGCCACGGGTCGTAAAAGCGCGGGATGAGCGAGACGAGCGTGCTTTTGCCCGCGCCGGTCGCGCCGACGAGCGCGACAGTTTCGCCGGGTTTCGCCTCGAGCGTCACGTCGCTCAACACCGGACGCTCCGGCTCGTAGCCGAACGTGACGTTTTCAAACCGCACGGTCCGCCCGGATTTCGCCGTCGTGGCGGGAAGCGGCCTGGCTTTTTCGTCGTCGCGGACTTCATCCAGCGGAGTGTCGAGAACTTCCAGCACGCGATCAATGCTGGCTTCGAGCGGCTTGAGGCTGCCGTAAAGTTTGATGAGGCTCTCGGCCGTTCCCTGAAGCACGCGCAGATACGCGATGAACACCAGGAAACTGCCGAGCGAAAGTTTGCCCAGCAACACCTGCCGGCCGCCGACAAAAATGATGACGCCCGTGCCCGCAATGGTGATCAGGCCCGTGACCAACCCGTAAAAACTCATCAGCAACGTGCCGCGTTGCGAGAGCGTGACGGCGTCGGCGGCGAGGTTTTGGTAGCGCTGCCAGTTGCGGCCTTCCGTGCCGAAGGCCTGCACGACCGGAATCACCGACAGGGTCTGGTGGACGAAGCTCATCAGGCGCGATTGCGCCTGACGACCGAGGGACGTGCGCTGCTTGATCCGTTTGCCGAAAAAAAACGTGGCGGCGGCCATCAACGGAACGGTGACGAGCGCATAGGCGGCCAGCTCCGCGTGCAGATGCCACGCGACCGCGCCGATGGCGACGAGCGTCAGGATTTTTTGCGCCGGAGAGATCAGGACGCCGTCGGTCAGCTTATAGACGCACCAGGTGTCGGTCGTCAGGCGGCTCAACGAATCGCCGACGGGATTTTTATGATGGAAACGGAGCGGCAGCCGTTGCAGATGGCGGAACACATCAATCGCCAGGTCGTGAACCATCCGCTGGCCGATGACCGACCACGCGCGCGTCAGCCCCACGTCAATGAAACTGTTCAGCGCGAACAAACCGAGGCTGCCGACCGCGGCGGCGACGATCAAAACTTGGGGCGTCGGCTGCAGGGAAAAGGAAGTGAGCAGGCCGCGCAACATTTCCGGCACCGGAACCTGGCCCAGCGCGCAATCCACGAGAATTTTCAGCGGCCACGGTTGCAGCGCGACGACGAGCGAACCGAGCACCGTGAAGACGCCGATGAACAGCAGCCCCGGCCATTGGCGCAGCGCATACGGGAGGAGTCGGCGATACTTGTGCAT
>JAYVCM010000376.1:0-5313 GCA_043749955.1 Limisphaerales bacterium
CGACTTCGACTTCCTGCCCGCCGCTTTCCTGGCCCACGGACGCCCGCTCCAAATCTATGTGGATTACCACAGTATCTTTTTCACCCACGATCCGGATGCGCTGACCCAGTTGGGCCGGGCGCTCAAGTTCTATGACATCAGTTTCCGCTACGCCCCCAAGCCCCAGGCCAGTGGCAAAATCGAACGCGCCCACCAATACTGGCAGGGCCGTCTGCCCGCCTATTTCGCGAGCGAAAACCTCGCCGATCTCGCCGAGGCCAATCCCCAGATTGACGCCCTGCGGGCGCACCGGAACAAACATGAAATCCATCGGGAACTGCGCCAGACGCCGCAACGGGCGTGGGATCAGGCCCGGAAAGAAAAACGCTCCGTCCTGCGGCCCGCACCGCGCTGCGCGTGGGGGGACTATGTGTGGAGCGTGCGCACCCCCATCAAAGTCGGCCGCGATGGCCGCGTGCCCGTCGGCACCCAACGGCTGCGGATTGAAAAGCCACCGGAGACCAAGGTGGTGCTGTGCCTCCACCCTTGCGGCCACTACTCCGTCCTCGCCGCTCCGCCCGACGCAAAGCAAAAACCCGTGCTCCTCTTCACCAACCGTCCCAAATAATCTGTCCTGTTCTGAAAACTACAAAAAAGTCCTGTTTTGAAAACTACCGCGACAACAGGCGCGAATGAGCTTGCCCCGGATTTTGATTGGTGCAGAATACCGCTCCGCTAACCGCCGAGTGGCTGGCGTTTTTTGGTAGGTTATCCAAGTGGCTAAAGGGTGCAGACTGTAAATCTGTCGGCTAACGCCTTCAATGGTTCGAATCCATTACCTACCACCATTTTTCGCCGCCGGTGAAAAATGCCGCGCCGGATTCCGCAGCGGGAGCAGGCGGGTCAAATCTCCCAAGCCTGCAATAAACCTGGTTCTTCGCCGTCTCTGGCGGCATGACGTTGGCGGAGCGCGCCAATCTCCTCACGAAATCGTTTTTGTCTGCGCCAGAATTTCCCGGATGACCGCCGCGCCGTCCGCGTAATCTTTCAACGCCTCACGCTTCACCAGCAGCCGATGCGCCAGCACCGGCACGGCCACGGCGCGGATGTTTTCGATGGAGGCGGAATCGTTTCCTTGAATCGCCGCCAATGCCTGTGCGGCACGGAACAAACCCAGCGAGCCGCGTGGGCTGGCACCGAGCCGTAGCGCCGGATGCCCGCGCGTCGCGCGCGTCAACGCCACGAGATAATTGCCCACGTCTTCGCCGACGCGGATTTCGCGCACGCCCCGCTGGCATTTCAAAATGTGGTCGGCGGTCGTCACGGGCGTGAGCGTCTCGATGGGATGCTGCTGCTGGATGCGGACGCACATTTCTCTTTCCTGCTCGGCGTCGGGATAGCCCAGGCTCAAGCGGATCAAAAACCGGTCCATCTGCGCCTCGGGCAATCGGAACGTGCCTTCCTGATCAATGGGATTTTGCGTGGCCATGACCATGAACGGTTTTTCGAGCCGATACGAAGTGCGGTCCATCGTCACCATGCCCTCGCCCATCGCCTCGAGCAGCGCCGCCTGTGTGCGCGGGCTGGCGCGGTTGATCTCATCCACCAGCACCATCTGCGAAAACAGCGGGCCGAAACGGAAATCTTTCCGGCCGGTCGTCGGGTCGAGGATGAAATCACCGATGACGTGCTCCGGCTGCAAATCCGGCGTGCATTGGATGCGCTTGAAGGAACAGCCCACGCTCTGCGCAATCGCCCGCGACAACATCGTCTTCGCCACGCCGGGAACGTCTTCGAGCAGCAGATGTCCCTCCGCAAAAAGCCCGGACACCGCCAGCGCCACCTGTTCCGGCTTGCCCACAATGACGCGCTCGACGTTCTCGATGATCTGCCGCGCAATTTCGGCGAGCCGGGGCGCGGCAAAAACATCGTCCGGCGGCGGCGTGACCGTCAGTTTCATTTTTTCGTTCGCGGCGCGGACCTGGCGCGGCTGCAAAATGCTTTTCCCGCAGGCCGGGCAGGCGAAATCCTCGCCGATCATCGAGTCGGGGATCTCAAAAGGGTGGCTGCAATGCTGGCAAACGCGTTTGGGCATGGGATGATTTGGGTTTTCGCCGCCGGGTCACCGAGCTTCCGGTTTGGCACAGAATTTTTCCGCCGCCATCAGCAGCATCGGCCCGACGAAAAACGCCTTGCCGACAAAATAAAATCCGATGGCGATGGAGAGCGCGTCGCCGTCGGATTTGAAACCGGCCTTGGTCAAGATCCAAAGCCCGCCGAGCAGGCAGAAGCCGGACGACAATCCCGCTGCGATTCGTGCCAATGTTTTCATGGTGGTGTGATGGTTTGAAAGATGATCTGGTTGCGGTGTGACGGCTCCAAGCAGAGCCGCGCCACGCCGTTGAAGCAAGCAGAAAAACGAAAGGTCCGGCCAGCAATTTTCGCTTGATCCCAAACAGGCAATGAACACCTCAAAGATTTTTGACAGAAATCGTGATCAACCCCGTATCTCATTTGTGGTCGTGGTTGCGGACCAGCCAAGGCCTGCATCAATTTCCCGGCAAAGCCATGAACAATCAAATTTGCAAATGTTGCGGAGAGCCTATCTTCAAGAATGGCGGCGCTGCCTCCCCAAACCCGAATTTGTGCGGCGCCTGTTTCAACGGGCCGGACGAAATGGAGGAACGCAAACAGTTGGCAGGCAAATCCAGGACAAACCCTGAAGGTGAAAATGATCTTCCCGGTTTTTTCCGGTCATGACCTTGGCGCCGGAGCGTGGCCGGCCCCGGCCACAGCAACGGACGGACGGCGGTGCGTTTTTTTTACGGAGCGCGACTGTGTCCCGCAGCGGGATCAGTCGCAGCAACGTTGCCTGGCTGGATGCGTTGGGAAGATTTAACACGGCTCGGTCTGCGGACGTTGCTGCGGCTGGTCTCCGCGACACAGCCGCGCTCCGAGACAAGGGCGGACGTTGCTGAAATTGTAGGAGACGACGTGCTTGTCGCGCCGTAGCCGGGCGAAGGCTGGAGGAGTCCTCTGACTAAAAATTTGAAACAAGGATTTAAAATGAGTCTCGTCACCTCGTCTCCTACAAGAATTGACGGCGGAGTGTGGCCGTCGGAGGGGAGAGGGAGAAGAAACGGCGGCGGTGCTGATGCTGGTATATTGATTTACATCCCAAGACGCGCAGCGAAAGACAGAATGATTGATGACAGAATCATGTTTCCAAGTTCCGGTCTGAAATGATTCTGCCAGCAATCATTCTGTCAGTCTTTTCCCCTTCATCCGAATCCGGCACGGCGAGGAGGCGTGGGAGAAAAACCCGGCAGGGCGGTCGCTGCTGCGCCGCCCGGATATTTGGGCTGCGCGGCAACGCAGCCCTGCCACAATTTATTTTGCCGTGACGACGACGTAATTCTTTTTGCCCTTGCGCAGGAGGACGTGTTTTCCGAACAGCAAATCAGCGGAAGTCACAGCCCGCACCGCGCTGGCTTCGCGGTGGTTGTTGATGTTCACGCCGCCGCCTTCGATGTCTTTTCGCGCCTGACCTTCCCGAAGGATAGAGGCCGACGCCGGGCCGGTTAGGAGTTGCGTAAAAGTGCAATTTGCCTTAAATAAGTGGCATGAACACGATGGTAGCTGACCCCGAGAGCGCAATTCTCGAACGCGCGATCACCGCCGACAACGAGTCGTGGAGCGCGGAAGCTTCACGCGCCATCCTCGCGTTCCGACTGGCCGACGCCGATTTACGCCGGGCGGACGAACTGGCCGCCAAGGCCCGGAGCGGTTCGATGACGGATGAGGAGGGGCGGACGCTTGAGAGCTATCTTCACGTGGGGCGGATTGTTGAGTTCATGAGGGCCAAGGCGCTGCTTTCCCTCAAAGGACAGGGCGTCGCTGCGTGACCGCGAATGCAACGACAACTCATTGAACTCATCCGACAACGCGCCTCGTTTCGCTGCGAGTATTGCCATTTTCCAGAACGGTTCAGCGGCCTCAACTTTCAGATTGACCACATCATCCCCGAGAAACACGGCGGCCAAACAGCCAGTGACAACCTTGCCTTAAGCTGTATCTACTGCAACAGCTACAAAGGCCCGAACCTGTCCGGTGTTGATCCGGTCACGACCGAAATCGTCAGGCTCTTCCACCCGCGGCGGGATGGTTGGGAAGAACATTTCCGTTGGCGGGGCGCGGTGCTGATCGGACGCACGCCCATCGGTCGCGCAACCATCGAGGTTCTGCGAATCAACGAGCCAACCGCAGTGGCACTGCGCCGCCTTTTCATCCGCGCCGGAGCTTTTTCGGAATAAAACTTCGTTTCGCTGACTATTTCACCGTCACCACGACATAATTTTTTTTACCTTTGCGCAGCAGGATATGTTTGCTGAAAAGTAAATCTGCGGAAGTCACGGCGCGCACCGCGCTGGCTTCGCGGACGTTATTGATGTTCACGCCGCCGCCTTCGATGTCTTTTCGCGCCTGCCCTTTGGACGGACTCAAACCGGCGTGAACCAAAAGTTCGACGAGCGGAATTCCTGTGCCCTCGAGTTTTGTCTTTTCAATGAACACATGAGGTGCGCCGCCTAGTTGCATCCCAATGTTTTCTACTGCCTGTTGGATTACTTCAGTAAAACTTTCTGTGCGAATGGCAAAAAGCTCCTCAAATGTATTTTCAGTGATTCCGTCAAGATTGCCTCCAAAAAGAATTTCACTCGCGCGAATAGCCAGATCCAATTCCGTTTGCCCATGAATCAACTTAGTGACGGCTTTCGCCAGCGCCTTGTGCGCCACGCGTGCGCCGGGATTTTCTGCGTGCTGCTTTTCCAGCAACTCGATTTCTTCCTTCGAGATAAACGTGAAGTATTTCAGGTAGCGGATGACATCGCGGTCGTCCGTGTTGATCCAGAACTGGTAAAATTTATAGACGCTCGTGCGTTTCGGATCGAGCCAGATGGCGCCCGCAACGCTCTTGCCAAACTTGGAGCCGTCCGTGTTCGTGATGAGCGGCAGCGTGAGGCCGAAGACGTGTTTGCCGAGTTTCTTGCGCGTGAGTTCGATGCCGGCGGTGATGTTGCCCCACTGGTCGCTGCCGCCGATCTGCAATTCACAGTTCTGCTCGCGGCACAAGACCATGAAATCAAACGCCTGCAGCAGCATGTAGCTGAACTCGGTGTAGCTGATGCCGACCTCGCGGTCTTCCATGCGGGCGCGCACGGATTCCTTGGCGACCATCTGGTTGACGGAAAAATGTTTTCCGATGTCGCGCAGAAAATCGAGGAACGAAATGTCTTTCGTCCAGCTTGCATTGTCCACGAGACGCGCGGGGTTTTG
>JAYVCM010000377.1:0-6979 GCA_043749955.1 Limisphaerales bacterium
GTCGAGTGCGATTTCGGTCCGCCGCCGGTGCCCTGCGATCTGCCGGAGGAAACAATGGAGCCGGGCCTGGACTGGGACCGCTGGGTCGGCCCCGCGCCGCTGCGGCCTTACAATTCAATTTTAAGCCCGCGCGGGATGCACAATCATTTTCCAAACTGGCGCAACTACGCGGAGTTCGGCGGCGGCAAGGTCTGCGACTGGGGCGCGCATCATCTCGACATCGCGCAATGGGGACTGGGCATGGACGCGAGCGGGCCGGTGGCAGTGCTGCCGCCCGCGAACGTGGACGACAAGAACGGCGCGAAGCTGGTTTATGCCAGCGGCATCATGGTGAAACATGTCAGCGGTTTCGGCGTGGACTTTGCCGGCAGCGAAGGCCGCGTGCGCGTCAACCGGGGAAAATTTATTTTCGAGCGCGACGGAAAAACGATTGCGTCCTGTCTCGGCAAAGCCGACGAGGCCACCAGCGTGACCGCCGAGGTGCAGAAGGCGCAGAAGGGATTTTTGCAGGATGCGAAGGTGAAACTTTACGTCAGCCGCAACCACATCAGCGATTTTTTGGACTGCGTGAAATCCCGCCGGCAGCCCATCACCAACGCCACCATCGGCGGGCGCACCGCCATCTGCTGCCACCTGATGAATCTGGCCTACCAGCACCACCAGAAAATTGAGTGGAACCCGGAGGCGCTCGCCTTCGCCAAGGGCAGCGGCGATCCGTCGTGGCTGACGCGCGATTATCGCAGCCCGTGGCAGGTGTGATACCACGAAGCCGGGCATTGAAACAGCCACGAAGAGGCACAAGAAGCACAGAAGTTGGGGGAAGCCTGGACCGTGCGGCTGCGGAAACTGTCCGCGCCCCATGCGGCTGATTGAATTTTGTAACAAAATTCTGGCGAACACGTCCGGTTGTCCGACACACTTGGGAAACCAATCCAGCCACCTTAACATCCACTTCATGATCAAACCATTCGCCGCCGCCAAATCATCGCTTCAAAATTTTCTCGTGGCGGCCTGCGCCTTCGCGCTCTTCGATCCGGCTGGCGCGGCGAATGTCTCGCACATGACCAAGGCGACGCCGGCAGCAAGCCTCACCGTGTTGCCGGGCTTCAAGGCGGAGCTGTTGCACACCTCCGAGCCGGACGAAGGTTCGTGGATTTGTCTGACGATTGACGCCAAAGGCCGGCTGATCATCTCGCCGCAGAAGGATGACCAGCCGTTGTTGCGCGTGACGCTGGATCGCGCGGGGCAGGTTGCGAAAATTGAACCCATTCCCGCGCCGGTGCGGCAGGCGATGGGCTTGTGTTACGCGCACGACAGCCTGTATGTGAACGGCCACGGCCCAAGCGGCACCGGGCTTTACCGTCTGATTGACGCGAATCACAACGACCAGTTCGAGACGAACGAAGTCCATTTCCTGAAAACATTCGCGGGTGAAGGCGAGCATGGTTATCACGGCGTGGTCGCCGGGCCGGATGGGATGATCTATGTGATGAACGGGAACCACACCAAACTGCCTGATGGGATCGCGACCAATTCGCCGCACAAAAATTTTCAGGAAGACTTCCTGCTGCCGCGTTTGTGGGATGCGAACGGTCACGCGGTGGGCATTCTCGCGCCGGGCGGTTATGTGGTGCGGACGGATGCGGAGGGGAAGCAATGGGAGTTATTGCTGGCCGGATTCCGCAACGCCTACGATTTTGATTTCAGCGCGACGGGCGAAATGTTCACGTTCGACAGCGACATGGAATGGGACTGGGGCACGCCGTGGTATCGGCCCACGCGCATCAACCATTGCGTGATCGGTGGCGAATCCGGCTGGCGTTCGGGCGCAGCCGATTGGCCGGATTATTTCGCGGACAGCCTGCCCGCGACGGTCAACCTCGGCCTTGGTTCGCCAACCGGCGTGAAGTTCGGCACCAAGAGTAATTATCCCAAAAAATACCGGGACGCGCTCTACGCGATGGACTGGTCTTATGGCCGGATTTTTGCCGTGCATCTGCGGCCGGACGGCGCGAGCTACACGGCGGATTCGGAAGTTTTTCTGAAAGGCAAGCCGCTCAATCTGACGGATCTGGAATTCGGCAGGGATGGCGCGATGTATTTCATCACGGGCGGCCGCGACACGCAGTCGGGTTTGTATCGCGTGAGCTACGATAAAAAAGCGGCGGGCAAAATGGTTGCCGCACCGGCCGCGCAAGCCGGGCCGACGCGGGCGGAAATAAAATCAGCGGCCAAGGCAGTCGCCCTGCGACATAAGCTGGAATCGTTTTACGGCAAAAAAGATCCGCGCGCGATTGACGTGGCGTGGCCGGCGCTGGCGAGCAACGACCGCTTCCTCCGCTATGCGGCGCGCATCGCGATTGAGTGGCAGGACGTGGCACTGTGGCAGCAGCGGGCGTTGAGCGAGACCAACACGGAGGCCGGGCTGACGGCATTGCTGGCGCTGGCGCGCTGTGGCGGACATGAAACGCAGAACGATTTGCTGCTCGCGCTGAAAAAATTTCCCTTCGCCAGTCTCACCGAGGCGCAGCAACTCGAGAAGCTGCGCATCGTGCAGTTGAGCTTCATCCGGCAGGGCCGGCCCGATCCGGAGATGGCGCAGCTCGCCTTGAAAAAATTGAGCGCGCAATATCCCGCCGCCAGCGACAATTTGAACCGCGAGCTGCTGCCGTTGCTCATTTATCTCGAAGCGCCGGACGTCATTGCCAAAACCCTGGCGCTGTTGGATCAGGCGACGACTCAAGAACAGCAGGTTCATTACGTCTATAATCTCCGCAACGTGAAATCCGGTTGGACGATGGCGCAGCGGGAGAAATATTTCGGCTGGTTTGCGCAGGCCATCGCCGGCGGCGCTGCCATCGGGTTGACCAATCAAGCGCCGCCGAGCCGGCGGCATCCGCCCGAACTGGTGCAGTGGTTCAAGGATGTGGACCGCGATTACAGCGACGGCGCGAGCTACGCCAAGTATCTCGTGAACATCCGCAAGGACGCCATCGCCACCTTGACGGGCGACGAGCGCGAGGAGCTGGGTTCGCTCGTGAACGACAGTCTGGAGAAAACGCCGTGGAAGCAGGCGCGGGAACGCAAATTCGTCAAGCAATGGACGGTGAACGAGCTTGCGCCCGCGTTGGACGGTGTTGCGCGTGGCCGGGATTTTAAGAGCGGCAAGGCGGCGTTCAACGACGCGCAGTGCATCGTGTGCCATCGCATTGGCAACGACGGTGGTTCGGTGGGGCCGGAGCTGACGAGCGCGTCCAGCAAATACTCGCGGCAGTCCCTGCTTGAATCCATCATCGAACCATCGAAGGTGATTTCGGATCAGTTTCAAAGCACCACCATTTTCAAAAAAGATGGCGACGATGTGTCGGGCCGCATCATTGCCGAAAACACGGAACGCGTCATCGTGATGCCGAGCATGTTGGCGCCGCAAAACACGGTGACGATTCCAGTGGGCGAAATCGCCAGCCGAAAAGTTTCCACAGTGTCCGCCATGCCTTCGGACCTGGTGGATCAACTGACCCAGGACGAAATTTTGGATTTGCTGGCCTACCTGGAAGCGATGGGCAAGTCGAAGGCGAAAAATTTTCAGCCATAAAAATTCAGCGAAGCCATGAACACCATCAACCAACTCAAGACCGTCAAAGCCAACACCCAGTCCAAGGTCGCCGCCGAACTCTCGCGCACCGGCGGCCTGCTGCGGCTCGCGCCCGCGTGGGTGCCGCGCTCGTTTCTCCAGCCCGGCCTGCGCATCAAGCTGCATCCTGACGACACCTACGCTTACGGCTTGAACCGCGGCGGCATTGATGAACGCTGGTTTGCTTCGACGACCGAAACCGCCAACGAAGGCCGCGCGGCGGATGAAGGTTTGAATTATTGCGTCGTCGGCAAGGAACGGTTCACGCTGCGGCAGGCGGTGGCGGACGGCGGCGCGACGCTCATCGGCGCAGCAATGTGGAAGCAGTATGGCAGGTGGCCGGTGTATTCCAAATTCTTCGACAACATGGGGCCGATTCCGCATCACATGCATCAGAGCGCGGCGCAGGCGAAGCTCGTCGGGCAGGAAGGCAAACCGGAGTCATATTATTTTCCGCCGCAGCACAACAACGCGGGGAATAATTTCCCTTACACGTTCATGGGCCTCGAACCCGGCACGACCAAGGCGCAGGTGCGGAAGTGCATTGAAAATTGGAACAAGGGCGACAACGGTATCCTCGATTTGTCCAAGGCCTATCGGCTCAAAGTCGGCAGCGGCTGGCTGATTGATCCGTGCATCCTCCACGCGCCGGGCAGCCTTTGCACTTACGAACCGCAATGGGGCAGCGACGTTTTCGGCATGTATCAAAACCTCGTCGAAGGCCGCGAAGTTCCGTGGAGCCTGCTCGTGAAAGACATGCCCAAGAGCAAACATCGCGACCTCGATTTCATCGTGGACCAGCTCGACTGGGAAAAAAACGTGGATCCGAAATTCAAGGATCATCACTATCTCGAACCCGTGCCGGTCGCCGACACACGCGCGGAAGGTTTTGTGGACCGTTGGATTGTTTATGGCAAGGTGGACGGCCACCAATACTTCACGGCGAAAGAACTCACGGTTGATCCCGGCGTGAAAGCGATCATCAAGGACAAGGGCGCTTACGGTCTGATCTGCGTGCAAGGCAGCGGCAAGATCAACGGCCAGCCGCTCGTCAGCCCGAAGCTCATCCGCTTTCACGAACTGACCGAGGACGAATATTTCTGCACGGAAGACGGCGCGAAGGCCGGCGTGACGTTTGAGAATACGAGCGAGACCGAGCCGCTCGTGTGCCTCCGTTACTTCGGCCCCGATGTAAATCCCGATGCGCCGAAGATGGGCGCGTATCGGAAGAACAAGTTTGATTGAGGCGCAACCAATCCACCACCCACGAAACATGGAAACTGAACTCGTCCAAACCCTCACCACCACCTTCGAAGCCCACGCCCAGCAGACTGAAGGCGGCGTCGAGTATTGGCTGGCGCGCGACATTCAATTCCTCCTGGGCTACGCCAAGTGGGATAATTTTCTCAACGTCGTCTCCAAGGCCAAAACCGCGTGCGAAGGCTCTGGACACAAGGTTTCGAACCATTTTGCCGACGTCGGGAAAATGGTTGACCTCGGCTCTGGCAGCCAGCGCGAGGTGGATGACCTCATGCTCACCCGCTACGCCTGCTACCTCATCGCCCAGAATGGCGACCCGAAGAAGCAGGAGATTGCATTTGCCCAGACGTATTTCGCCGTCCAGACCCGGCGGGCGGAATTGATCGAACAACGGCTGCTCGAAGCCGAACGCGTCTCCGCCCGGCACAAACTTTCGAGCACGGAAAAGGAATTGTCCCAGGTCATCTACGAACAGACTGGCGGCGACAATGATTTTGCCCTCATCCGCAGCAAGGGCGATCAAGCCCTGTTCGGCAAAAGCACGCAGGCCATGAAAGCCCAGTGGAAAGTGCCGGACAACCGCCCGCTGGCCGACTTTGCGCCGACGATTATTTTGAAGGCCAAAGATTTCGCCGCCGAGATCACCATCTTCAACGCCCGGCAACACGCGATGAAAAACGAATCCGCCATTTCCAGCGAACACATCACCAACAACCAGGCCGTGCGGAAAACCCTGCTCGAACGCGGCATCCGCCCGGAGAGCCTGCCCGCCGTCGAGGATGTGAAGAAAGTCGAGCGCCGCCTCGCCCGGAAGAAAAGAAATCCCTCAAGAACCCGTCCGCTTTGTCGGCGGAATAGTCATGGCGATGCAATCCCCAACCCAATTCAATTATGAACACCGAGAAGCCCGCGAATAATTTTCCAAAACTGCACAACGCCATGTGGCCCGGCCTCGTCGGCAAAGGGTCGCCTGGCGCGGAACCGTTCATTGAACTCGACACGATGCTCGACCTGACTGCGAAGGCAGACGTCGGCGGCGTGAAGTTCGACGGCGTGGATCTCTTCCTCTACAACCCGCACACCGACATTGATATTTCCGACGACGGCATCAAGGCGCTCGCGGCAAAAATCAAATCGAAGAACCTCGTCGTCGGCTCCGTCGTCGCGCCCGTGTGGTTTGATGCGTCCGCTGGTGGCGATGACAAGGCCCGCGCCGCGTGGGTCACGCATGTCCGCAAGGCCATCCGCATCGCGAAGAAACTCCGCGAACTGGGCGTGCGCCCCTACGGCGTCGTGCGCATTGACAGCGCCACGAGCGTCACCGCATGGGACAAGGCGCCGAAGGCGACCACCAAGCTCATCGCGCAGTCTTTCCGTGAAGCCGGCAAGATTGCCAAAGACAACGGCGAGCGCCTCGCCGCCGAGGGCGAAATCTGCTGGGGCGGAATGCATTCGTGGAAACACATGGTGAATCTCCTGGAAGAGACCGCGATGCCCAAGGTCGTTGGCTTCCAGGCCGACATGTCGCACACGCACCTTTACACGCTCGGCGCCAATGCCGAGGCGCACCGCATCGTCCCGAAAAATTATCATTACGAGCCTGCGGAGTTCCACAAAGCGATGACCAAGCTCACCGACGCGCTCCGCCCGTGGACGATTGATTTCCACGTCGCGCAAAATGACGGCAGCGTCTTCGGCTCTGGCTCGCACGACAAGACCGGCAAGCACTGCCTCGCCACTGATCCGAAGGGCAAGCTCAACATCGCCCGCGACTCCGGCTACTGGCTGCGCGACGGCACGGGGAAGGTCACGAAAAAACTGAAACACATCTGCTGGGACGGCTGCATGTTCCCGAACGAAGTCCTCATGAAGCAGCAAACTTGGAACGACATTCTCGCCGCGATGATTCAAGTTCGCGAGAACCACGGCTGGAAAGTTTAGCCACGAAATTTTTTTGCCACGAAAAGGCACAAGAGTCACAAAACTAAAACCATTGGCCGCAAAAAAGCACAAAAGGCGCAAAGAAAGGAAACATGAAAGATCCGATATTCCAACTCTGTGACATCATTCGCGAAACCGGCTTTG
>JAYVCM010000378.1:0-3748 GCA_043749955.1 Limisphaerales bacterium
AAACAATCGGGGCGTTGGTAGGGCGTCGCTGCCGCGACGCCGGCGTGAATCGCAGTCGGTGCGGGGAAGGCGGCGCGGCAGCGCCGCCCTACCAGCTGGTCATTGTGCCGATTGTCTTTGGGAAATGGTATTAAACCCGAACGCCGAAGCAGCGGCGGCCCGGTCGGTGGGTAGCACAGGCCACTGGCCTGTGCCGAGCGGCGACCCGCCGCTCGGAATGGGGAAAGGCGCCCGGATTTTTTCGCGCGTCGGTTTTCAGTGACAGCGTCCTGTCCCTTCCGTCCGGCCAGTGGTTCCGCTCCGAGCGGGCCGTGCCGCCTGTGCCACCATTCCTGTTTCGGAGTCCGGGTTAAACGATTGTCCGTTCAAGCATGCTGCTCAATCAAGTAACTCCGGAACTTGTCATAATCCGCGCCCATCCGGTCGAAGTCCTCCGGCAATTTGATGGCGGCCGTCATTGCGGGCGGCACGTCCGGCGCAAAGCCGATCGTCTTTTCAATTTCTTCGGGGAACTTCGCCGGGTTCGCGGTTTCGAGAATCACGGCGGGCAGGCCGTTGAGCGGTTCCGTGGCCAGCCAGTCTTGAAAGCCGCGCCACGCGACCGCGCCGTGCGCTTCGAGCAGCAATCCGTATTGGTTCCAGACCTCGCGGATCGTCTCGCGCGTGCGCTCGTCGGAGATCGAACTGGAAAACAAATCCCGGCGCATCGCGGCGAGGTCGGGCTGCTGATGGATTTTGCCCGTCTCGTCCATGCGCCCGCCATACACGGCCACGAGCCGCGCGAGATTGCTCGCATGCCCGACGTTCATCGCGTTGGAAACTGAATTGCGCGACGGAGAAATCTTTTGGTAATGGCCGGTCGCGAGGAATTTCGGGAACGCATCGTTGTCATTGACCGACGCGATGAGTTTCTTGACCGGCAAACCCATCTGCCGCGCGACGACCGCGCCCATCATGTCGCCGAAATTTCCGCTCGGCACGGAGAAGACAACCGGCTCGCCGGGTTTCGCCAGCCGCGAGGCGGCGTAAAAATAATAAACGCTCTGTGGCAGCAGCCGTCCGATGTTGATGGAGTTCGCGGACGACAGCGGAATGTGTTGCAGCGCGGGATCGGAGAAAGCCTGTTTCACCATCGCCTGGCAGTCGTCGAACTTGCCGTCAACCGCCACGGTGCGGACATTGCCGGCGAGCGTGGTCATCAGCTTGCGCTGGCTCATGCTGATTTCATCTACCGGAAACAGCACGATGACGCGGATGCCGGGCACATTGTGAAACGCATGAGCCACCGCCGCGCCGGTGTCGCCGCTGGTTGCGGTGAGAATCGTCAGTTGCTTCCCGTCCTCGTGCAAAAACCGTCCCATCATCCGCGCCATCATGCGCGCGGCAAAATCCTTGAACGACGCCGTCGGGCCTTGATCCAGCCGCATCACGCAGACGCGGTCATAAACTGGTTCCAGCGGGATGCCGAAGTTGTAGGCGTCGTGGCAAATCGCGGCGAACACGTCGGCGGCAATGATGCCGTCGGTGTATTTCGACAGCACACGAAAGGCGATTTCGTGATACGGCAGCTTGGCGAACGCGGCGATCTCGTCCGGCGCGAGCTGTGGAAATTTTTCAGGAAAATACAGCCCTCGATCCGGCGCCTGGCCGCGCAAAAACGCCTCGCGCAGGTTGACTGCGGGCGACTGACCGTTGGTGCTGTGAAATAGGAGTGCCATTTTTACAATGTAGGAGACGACGTGAGAAGTCTCATTCTTTATTTTGATTTGAGACTCGTTACCTCGTCTCCTACGGTTTTTTATTCAAAACTTTCCACCCGAATCATCACGGGTTTGCCTTTGACGGCGGGCAGCTTCGCGATTTTGGCGAGCGCCTTCAACGCCGCGCCGTTGGCCGCGTAGTGCAGCATGAAGATGAGCGGCACGCTTTCGCCTTCGTGGCCCTCGGGCTGGATGACGGACGAAATACCGATCTTGGCCGAGGCGAAAATGGCGGCGATCTTCGCCAGCACACCCGGTTTGTCCACCACGTTGAAACGGACGTAATACTGCGAGGTGATTTCGTCCAGCGGCACAACGCGGCCGTTGGTTGCATGCGCGACGAACGGCGGCACGCGGACTTTCCCGCCGTTCTTCAAATCCAGCGCGGCATCCGCCACGTCGCTCAACACGGCGCTGGCGGTGGCGTCTTTGCCCGCGCCGCGACCGTAAAACAAAGTGTCGCCCACCACGTCGCCGCGCACGAAGCAGGCGTTGAACACGCCGTTGACACTGGCCAGCACATGCGCGTTCGGGATGAGCGTGGGATAAACCGAAACCTGAATTCCTGATTTATGATTTACGATTTTCGATTTGCGCGCCCGTTCGCCATTTGAATCGTCAATCGTCAATCGTGAATCGCAAATCTGCTTCACGATGCCGAGCAGCTTGATCGTGTAACCGAGCTGCTGCGCGAACTGCATGTCAATTTTGGAAATCTCGCGGATGCCCTCCGTGTGAATCTGGTGATGATCCACCCAGAAGCCATGCGCGAGCGAGGCGAGGATGCCGGTCTTGTGCTGCGCGTCAATGCCGTCAATGTCCAGGTCCGGCGGCGTTTCGGCGTAGCCCTGCTTCTGCGCGTCGGCCAGAACGGCGGCAAAGTCCGCGCCTTCGAGTTTCATGCGCGTGAGGATGTAATTGCACGTGCCGTTAACAATGCCGTAGATGGCGGAAAATTGATTCGCCACAAAACCTTCGCGCAGCGATTTGATGATGGGGATGCCGCCGCAAACGCTCGCTTCGTAATAAAGATTCGCGCCGTGTTTGGCAGCAGCCGCAAAGAGTTCTTTGCCACACGCAGAAATTAAAGCCTTGTTCGCCGTGACCACCGTTTTGCCCTGTGCCAGTGCGGCGAGAACCATCGTCTTGGCGATGCCTGTGCCGCCGACGAGTTCGATGATGACGTGGATTTGCGGATCGTTGACGACTTCCTGCCAGTCCGTCGTCATCAACTCGCGCGGAATGGGGTAGGGGCGCGGTTCGTCGAACGCCTTCACGGCGATCTTGCGGAAGGCGAGTTTCACGCCGAGCCGCGCGGCCATGAGGCCGCCGTTGAACTGGAGCGCGTGGAACACACCGCTGCCCACCGTGCCGCCGCCGATCATTCCGAGGTTCACTTGCTGCATAAGCGCCGACAGCTTGCCGCGAAACGGAAGGGCGGACAATCTAAATTCATTGACAAACTGATACAGTTAGATAATGTTCAAATTCCGAAAGCTAGGTCATTCCTAGGTAAACCGCGAAAACCAAAAACAACAGTTGAATGGCAGTTTAATTGATAGTCAGGGTTCGCTCCGTAAGGGAACACATTCATGCCATAAATTATCACTGTGATAATTGACAAAAGCTGAAGGCGTGTCGGAGGATTTTAACAGACAAAAAGAAAGGAAACTTAATTATGAGTTTTTTTCTCGGTTTTTTAGCCGGATTTGCTTTCGCGATTTTTGCGGTTAAAGCCGCAATTGAAATCGTGAGATGGCAGCCGAAATCAGGCCGGTAAGCAATTAAAGTAAGTGGCGCGGCGAAATGCCGCGCCACTTTTTTTGGGTTGCTTTTTTAGCATTTTACTCTGCCCTTCGCATTTAATCTTTCTTTCCGTAAATAAACCACCAGAACCAGATCGTTCCCAGCGCGCCGATGATGGCCGCGCCGATGAAATTCGCCTGCGGACTCACGCTCCACAGCCACGCGCCGAGAAACGAGCCGCT
>JAYVCM010000379.1:0-3282 GCA_043749955.1 Limisphaerales bacterium
AGCAGCTATCACGGAATCATCAGCGCCGAACGCAAGCCCTTACCGAACCACCGCCCAGTGTCTTCAAAAGTCCGTGCAACTCGTGGTGGCGGGCGAAACAACGACGTTCAAGGTGAATTCGTGGAAGGAAGGATTTTTGTTCTCGGCATTGGGGAAAACTGAAGCCCGGTCCGCCTTGCGCTCGTCGTCTGATTTATCACGGGTGACGGTGATGCGCAAAACGAAAAACTCCGCCAAGCCAGTCATTTTCACGGCGGATGTTGTTTCCGGCAACAACGACGACCTCTGGCTGCAAGCGGGCGATGTGATTGAAGTGCCGGAGAAACGGTGAGACTTGAAACGGAATTAACGCAAAGACGCCAAGAGGCAAAGGCGCAAAGGAACGAAGCTGGAGGCAAACGAGTGATGGAACAGCAGTGCCGAGCAGGTGGTCAGTTCGCTTCGTCCCAGCCCTTGCGTCTTGGCACCTTTGCGCCTTTGCGTTTATTCGGCTGCGTGAATGGTGGGGCCTACTTCTGAAAAACGCTGACGCGGGCGGGCGGGAAATTCAGCCAGACGATTTTGGAGTTGTGCAGTTGAAAGTGGTGCGAACCGCGCGGCGTTTTTTTCCCAAGGTGATAGCTGTATTGCACCCAATGGCCGCGCGGCTCCAGCACGGAACGGATTTTGTGGGCGAGGGCTTCGGCCTGCTCGGGCGGAAAATTCAGGAGCGGCAGGCTGGAGATCACCGCGCCGACGCTGGCAATCGGTTCGTGACAGTCGCGCAGCAAGGTGTCCAGATGCCAGGCGTCGCCGGTGATGATGTGGGCGCGGGGAAAACGTTTGCGGAGCAGCTTGGCGAGCGTGGGGTTGTGCTCGATGGCGACGAGGCGGTCCTCGCGCAGGCCGTGTTTGAGCAGGGCTTCCGTCACCGCGCCGGTGCCGGGGCCGAGTTCGAGGACAAAACTTTCGCGGTTGCGCGGCAGCCAGCGCGCCATGGCGGCGCCGAGCTGGCGCGAACTCGGCGCGACGGAGCCGGTGCGCTGCGGATTGGCGATCCACTCGCGCAGAAACACGGTCGAGTGGCCGATGGCCGCGATGAGTTTTCTTGCCATGGTTTGCCCGGAATTTGAAGGGAGTCTAGTTCATCCGTTTCCAATTGCACCAACGAAAATTTAAGCGCCCAATTCCAATGGGTGCATCTTGACACGGTTCTTAATTTTTCGGCAAGAGTGGGAATTCCCCCGTCGCCCGGACAGGCTGGAAGCGCTGTCCTACTTTGGCGGCGGCGCCCCAACGCAGGGCAGGCTTCCAGCCTGCCCCCTTCCGACACAGGATGTCCAGATGCGCCCAGCACTACGGGGCGCGCTTGAAAACTTTTGAGAACTCCGCCTTCACCGCCGTGCGCCGCGCCGTCCAGTCCGACCAGCTTTGTTCCCAAACTTCGCCGGTGAAATTGGTCTGCGCGGACGGCCAGAGGGCGTCGAGCTTCCGCAACGTTTTCTCCGCTTCATCCCGCAGCCGCCATTTCAACTGCGACTCGGCGAGGTTCAACTGGTTTTCGGGATAGTCCGGTGCGAGGGCGGCGGCGCGTTCCAGAAATTCGCGCGCCTTGCGTTTGCTGCCGATGCTGATGGGCCAGCCGGGGGCGTCGCGGTAAAGCAGGCCGAGATTGCGCGGCGGGCCGGCGAAATCGAAATGCTCGTCGAGTTCCCGCGCGGTCTTGAATTCGCGCTCGATCTCCTTGACGAGCTTGTAGGCGGCGAGGGACGGGGCCAGCGCCTCGGCGAGCCGGCCAAAATCCATCGCCAGATAATAGTGGCCCGGCGCGGACCTGGGTTCGCGCGCGAGGAACTGGCGGCTGGCGGCGATGCCCAGCCGGGCGATGTTGGCGCGCCGGGTGTCGTTCGTGGAAAAGTCGGCGAAGTCAAAGCAGGCGCGGGCAAACTGCCAGGCGTTGGTGGGATTTTTGGCGGCGGATTGAAGCTGGATTTGGGCGCGGTGAAACTCCTTTTCGGCGCGGGCGGCGAAGATTTTATTGGTCAGCGTCTGGCCGGTGGCCGCGACCGCCGTGGCGGCCAGCAAAAACGCCGCGAGGAAGGTTTGAAAGAGTGGCTTGGGCAACAGCATGGCGCGGCAATTTGCAGTTGCCATCGTGACCGAGTGTTTTATACTCCGCAAGTGAGATTAAATCGCAATTTTTTATGGCTCGGCGTGCTGGTCACGCTGGCACTGGGCAGCGCCGGCTGCGGCGGCATCCATGCCAGCAAGAGCGTTTCCCCGGCGAGCTTCTTCCTGCCGGGCCTGATGAAGAACGACGCGGCCTGCACCAACAGCACCCCGTTCGTGCGGCTGGAAATTTCCGGCGACGTTGCCAATGACCTCGCTTCCGTCCGTTGACATTTTATGCGTTTCCCATTCGCGCTGACGAAGAAAATCGCCAGCCACATCATCAAGCACAAGCTGCGCAAGACGCCGAAGTTCGCGATGGTCCTGCAGCTCGAACCGCTGCACACCTGCAACCTGACCTGCACCGGCTGCGGCCGCATCCGCGAATACTCCACGTCGCTCAAGGACATGGTGCCGCTGGAACAATGCCTTCAGGCCGCGGTGGAATGTGACGCGCCGATGGTTTCCGTCTGCGGCGGCGAACCGCTGATTTATCCGAAGATCGAGGAGCTTATTGCCGGCCTGCTCGAACAGGGTCGCGTGCTGTATATCTGCACGAACGGAATGTTCATGCGGAAAAAAATGCGGGATTATCTGGCGGCGGTTTATTCGCCGGAAGTTGAACCGAAGCTGAAGCAACTGCTCGCCGGCAAATTAATCACGGAAAAAGAAGCCGAAGTCATCCGCAATTCCAACGACGCTGCGAAAAAGAAAGTCGTCATCCGCCCGACGAAATGGATGTATTGGAACGTCCACGTGGACGGGTTGGAATTCACGCATGACCTCATCGTCGAGCGCGAAGGCGTGTTCAAGGAATGTGTCGAGGCCATCAAGATGGCGAAGATTTGCGGCTATCAGGTCGCCACGAACACGACGGTTTATCGCGAGACGGACGTGCAGGAAATCGAGGACATGTTCAAGTATCTCTCGTCGCTCGAAGTGGACGGCCACACGATTTCGCCCGGCTACGATTACGATGCGGCCAAGAAGGACATGGTTTCGCGCCTCGGCAAGGATCCGAAACAGTTTTTCCTGACGCGCGACATGACGCGGCAGAAATTTGCGAAGATCCAGGACTGGGGCAAGGCGTTCACCATTTTCGGCACGCCGGTGTATCAGGAATTTCTCGCGGGC
>JAYVCM010000380.1:0-7101 GCA_043749955.1 Limisphaerales bacterium
ATCGTCGCGCACAGGCCGAAAACAAACATCGCCGCATAAAGGTAACGCCGCTGGTGCGGCGCATACATCCAGCGCATCATCAACGCGATCACGAACAGCATCCACGGCACACCGAAGACGGAGATGCGGTTGACGACAATGGACTCCTTCCACATGAAACCGCCCAGCCCCAGCAGCAAACCCGACACCACGCCGGACACGACGCAGATGGCATTTTCCCAGCGGCGCGAAACCGTTTTCAATTCCTCGATGCCTTCGATCAACATGCTGCTGCCGCGCGACACCATCAGCGCCAGCAGGCCGCAGCCCATCGCCGCCGCGAACGACTGGCCCACCTCCACGCGCCACGCCACGTTGCCGAACGGCACGATCACCGTCCAGAACCAGCTGTAGATCGCCCAGAACGGATAGCCCGGCGGATGCGGGATGCCCGCATAATACGAACCCGTGCACAGCTCGCCGGAATCTTCCAGCGTCAATTCCGGCGCGAGCGTGAACAGATAGACCGCCCACACCACACCCAGCGCGATGAGCAATGACAGCCAGTCAACCGCGCGAAACATCGGCGCTACTTTCACCGGGGCGACGGGGGCGGCGGGAGTTTTTACAGCTACGACAGGTTTGCTTGCGGCACTGCCCTTGGGATTATTCTTCTTCGGATTTTCCATTTTTCTTCAGTTGCTAAAATTAGTTGACGGCACCGGGCCGGATTGAGAGCCGATACTAGACTGGAAACCACCATGGTTTGTCCAATCAAAAGTGACCGTGGCCAAATGATTTTCCGGCTCCAGCGCCCGGTCGCTGAACCCGCCGGCCAGGCTGCCGTTGCTCAAGACCATCGTCCGCACCGGCTGCGGCCCGCGCAGTTCCGCGCCGCCGTTGAGATGCACCAGCAGCAGCGCGAACAGCCCGCACACCAGCGCCGGCGCCGCGAAATTCCAGTTCCACGCCGCCGCCGGCACGTCGCCCGCGCCGGAAAAAATCCGCCGCTTAAGTCCCGACGACGGCGGGCGCGGACGCCAGCCATGCAATTGCGTCTCGTTCATCGCTTTCATAAAACACTCCTTCCAGTTTTGATTTCAGTTTTTGCAATCCGTAGCGGTAACGGCCCGCCGCCGTGTTCGCCGAAATTTCCAGCAGCCCGCCGATCTCCTCGAACGTGCAGCCGTGCCACACTTTCAACACGATGACCTCGCGCTGCTCCACCGGCAGTTCCGCCAGCCGGCGCATCGCCGCGCGTTCCGCCGGCGATTCCTCCGGCGTTTTCTCGAACCAGCGCAACGACTCCCATTCCCGCGTCAGCCGCCGCCAGAGCGAACGCCGGTGGTTCAGCGCCCGGTTCCGAAAACTGCGCACGCAATAATGCTCCGGCTTGGACGGCGCATAAGCCATCTGCAGCAGCGCCAGGAATGTTTCCTGCAGGACATCCTCCGCCTCGCCGTGGCCCAGCCCCAGCGCGCGGCCATACAAAATCAGCTCCGCCGCCTTCGCGTCGTAGAGCGCCACGCACCAGTGCGGTTCTTCAATTCCATCCATCATTCACCTCATAGACACCACACCCGCCGGATTTGTATAAAATAATTTCGGGAGAACCGCCAGGAACGCCCGGCACCGTCCCGTCAAGCTGGAAAAAGAATTCACCCTCAAGCCGGGACGGTGCCCGGCGTTCCAAAAGTCGGGGCGGATTGGGCAATGATAGACGCAGGAACTTCCCGGCCGGGTCGCCATTTTGAAAATACAAACAGCCTTTGAACCCGAAAACCGAAACAGACCGTCCGGAAGCACCGCCTCGGCGTAGGGCAGGCTTACCAGTCCCGCTCGGAGCGGGATTCCGGCGGCTTACCAGCCGCCGGTTCCACGGCCGGGAATTGTGTCGGATTTCAGACTAGCCCTACTTGGCGGATTCGACACCGGGTGGGTGGGATTTGCTGGGGTTTCCGGGGTGGCTGGCCCCAAAGTCTCCACTACACGACCAACGCGGCGGCGGTGATCTGGGGCGGGGGTTGCGCGGGCAGGGTCAGCTTCAGTTGCGCCAGCAGCACTTGCAGTTCTTTCTCTGGTTGCGTGTGCCGGGTCAGGATCACTTCGCGGCCGTCGGTCGTGGGCAGATGCACGTCCACCATTTGCACGGCGCAAAACTTTTCCAGCACCGCGCGCGGGGTCAGTCCGCCCGCCACCGCCTTCAGCCGTTGCCGCAAACAGACGTGCAGGGTGTAGCTCAGGAACGCCACCAGGATGTGCGCTTCGATCCGTTCCATATTTTGGTGATACACGGGGCGCACGCGCAAATCGCCTTTCAGATTCTTGAAGGCTTCCTCCACCTGCACCAGTTGCATGTAGAACGTCCATAACTCGGCGGGGGTGCGCCCGGTGAGGTTGCTGCGCAACAAGTATCGCCCCTCGCGCCGGCGCCCCACGCGCAGCCGTGCGCGGTCGAAACGGCAGTGAAAATTTTCGGCGGTGACGGCCTGGTCCGCCGCCGGCACGGTGATGTTCAACAACGTGTAAAATCTTCCCGCCGCTTTCTTCGCCGCGCCCAGGGCCATGAGCAGCTGGTCCCGCTCGGGCCGTTGCCGTCGCAGTTCGTGCAGGCGCGCGAGCAGGCGCCGCAGTTTTTTACGGCGGATGGCGCGTTCCTTGTCCACGCGCCCGGCGCTCTGGGCCAGCACATAAACTTCGCCGTCCTGCGGGAGGAGTTTCACCTGCACGCCGGCGCGCACGGTTTCCCACGGGCGGTCGAGCAGCTTTTTTTCCAAGGCGGTCAACGCGCCTTTGGGCGTGCCGACGAGATAGTTCACGGGCGGATCGCTCGCGCGCATCTGCTCCAGCACGGCTTCGGTGGGGATGCCGCGATCCATCAGCCACACGCGTTGGGCCGGCCCATAACGCGCGGCGATCTTTTCGAGAAAGCTTTGGAGCGTGGTGTTGTCGGCGGTGTTGCCGGGCAGGATTTCGTAGGCCAGCGGAAAACCTTCCGGCGTGACGACCAGTGCGATGACCACTTGCGGGCAGTCGGGCCGGTGATCGCGGCTGTAACCGTGCCGGCGCGGATCGGCGGGATCTTCCGGCGTGTCGGTCTCGAAGTAGGTGCTGGTCAGATCGTAGAGGAGCACTTCGTATTTCGCGCCGAAGAGGTCGCGCCACTGGTCGCGCAGATGATCGAAAAGTTTTTCCTTGAGCGGCAACACTTGATCCAGCGTGGCGTAGAGCTTGTGGATTTCGGCGAGGCCGAAGTCGCCGCCGAGCAGGTCGGCCAGGGCGGTGCGCTCGAACCAGTCGCGATGCAAGTGCCACTCCGAACCCGGCGCGAGCAATCGCTGCGTGACGAGGACCTGGAGGATTTGATCCCAGCGCGTGCCCTTGCGCGAGGCGGGCAGGTGCGCGGCGAAGAAGGTGTCCAGGCCGAGCTGACGGTAGAGTTCGAGGGCGAGCCAGCAGCCGCCCCATTGGCGCGGCCGCTGGAGGGAAAGTTGATCCAGGCGGATGCGGACGACGCGGGCGTCGGCGGCGGGCGCGGGCCGGTCGTGCGGGAAGAGGGCGATCTGGGCGGGGGCGTCGGCGCCGGGCGTGAAGGCGTCAAGGGTCTTGCGCCAGGCGGCGCACTGGGAGTCATTGACCTCGCCGAGATAAAGCACCTGTCGTTGCGCGACGCGCCCGTCGTGCCGCCGTTTGTTTTCGACGACACTCCAGTAGGTGTGTGTCTTGCCATCCTTCTTCCGAATCTGGGAACGCAAAAACATAATGACCCAAGAGAATACACACCTGGCGGCGGGTGGAAAGAGGGTGGGTCTCCACTACAAGCACTTTGGGAGCGGGCCGCTGGCCTTTCCTTGGCAAATCCGCGCGCGTCACCCCGGAAAATAGTCGAAACCAAGGTCGAATCCGCCAAGTCGGGCTAGGGACACGGGGCTGGTAAGCCGCGTTAATCCCGCTCCGAGCGGGACTGTAAGCCTGCCCTACGTCAGCAGCGGAACTCATTTCGGAATTCGGGTTGAAGCATGGAAGTTGTCTGGCGCCTGGATTCCGTTGCCAGAACCGCCGTGGTCACCGCACTTCCACGGGTGCCCCCTCCACCGGCGCCCCCTCCACCGGCGCGCCCTTGTTGGCGAGCATCTTTTCCAGATCGGAGTTGTGCGGCTGGCCGGCGTCGAGCGCCTTCTGGTAATGCCAGCGGGCGAGCTGCGGCGACGGCGGCGTCTGGCTCAAATAAATCACGGCGATGTTGTTGTGGGCGGGCGCGTAGTTCGGATCCAGTTGGAGCGACTTGCGGAGCGCGGTCTCCGCCTGCTGGCGAAGCCCCTTGTGGCTCAAGGTCACGCCGAGATAGTTCTGGGTCTCGGGATTGTTCGGGTCAATTTTCACCGCGTGGCTCAAGGCGTCGAACGCATCGTCAAATTTTTCCTGACGGAATTTCAGGTAGCCCAGCGTGGAAAGGTTGTAGGCGTCCTCGGGGCTTTGGACGAGCGCGGCCTTGATGTGCTTCTCGGCGTCGTCAAATTTGTTTTGCTGCAGCTCGATGGTGGCGAGGTTCGCGAGCGCCAGGCCGTTGTTCTGGTCGCGATCCAAAATCTTCTGGTAGTCGGCCTCGGCCTCGGAGAATTCGTGGTTGGAGAAATGGCGCTGCGCGGAGGCGACGAGATTCTGGGTGCCGGCGGGCAGTTCCTTGATGGAGCGGCGGACCGGATCCACCTGCGGCGCGGATTGTTTGAACAGCGCGAGTTCCTGCGCCGAATACTCGACGGGCTTGGACTCGTCCACGGCGATGCGGGCGCGGAGCACATTGACCTCGTTGTTGAGCGCGGCGAGCTGCGCGGCCACGTCGGCGGAGGTGCGGCGGGAATTGCTGGCGTTGGCCGAGGTGAGCTTCTTCAGGAGGTCGTCGCGCTGCGCTGACAGGTCGCGGATGCGGGCGTCGAAATTGGCGGCGACATCGGTGAGCTGCGAGGAAAGTTTGCGGACTTTGTTTTCCAGCCCGGCCTTTTCCAGCGAGGCGAGCGTGGCGGCGGCCTGCAGGCTGGCGATCTGGGTGCGGGCTTCCTTCAACTTGCCGGCCAGCTCCTGCGCGGCCGCGGCGTTGTTCGCAGCGCTCTGCAGCGCGGCGAGCTGGTTTTTCAACCGGTCGTTCTCGCCGCGCAGCAAGTCGAGCGAGCTGAAGTCCACCCCGGTGCGCGTGAGATTTTTCCGCAGCGCGCCATTTTCAGCGACGAGCTTCTGGGCGCGGGCCTGCTCGTCGGTCAATTTTTTCACGGACGCGGCAAGCTGCAGTTGCAGTTGCGAAACGGCGTTGGTGTCGGTCACGGTGATTTTTTCCGTGCCCGTGCCGGGGGCGGCTTTGAGCAGTTCGTTTTGTTTCATCAGGGCGCGGATCTGCTCCTGCGCGGCGGCGAGTTCGCCCGCGTCAATGACGGCGGGCTGCGTGGCGAGCGCCTCCTTGAGCTTGGCCTGCAACGTCAGGTTCTCCGTCTGCACCGTCTGCAACTGCGACTCCAGCAGGCTCACCTGCAACTGGGGGGCGGGTTCGCCGCCCGGACCGGCGGGCGGCCCGGTTTTTTTCGGCTGCAACTGGACGTTCATCCGGGCCACTTTTTTTCCCAGGTCGTCCAGCCGGTAGCCGACGATGCTGGGATCCCACGCGGGAAAGAGCTTGGAAAATTTTTGGAGCTTCGCCTGCGCGTCGCTGTAAACGGTGAGCGCGTCGCGCGGCTGGCCGGCGTCCGCGAGCGTGTCGGCCTGCTGGATGAGATTGTAGATGGCCACGTAGCGTTCGTCCGCATCCTGCTGGGCACGCGCGGTGGTGAGCAGGACGGACAACAGCAATATGATCCCCAAAAACGGTTTCATGTGGACAGAGGATGCCAGAGGAAAAAAATTTGGCAATGCGACTTCCATCCGGACGCGAAATTGTTTCGCACCCCCGCAAGGACACCCCGCAAGCGAGATTGACCTGCCCGGCGCGATTTGATAGCGTCCGGCCAGTTGCGCATGAAATCCGCGTTAAACCAGCACGTCTTGGTGTTGAACCGCCTGTGGCAGGCGGTGAATGTCTGCACCGCCCGCCGCGCGCTCACGCTGCTCTTTCAAGGCCAGGCCCAGGTGGTGCTGGATCATCCCGACGGTTCCTTCCGCACTTTCAACTTCCAGGAATGGCGCAATGTTTCCGAAAATGCGCCGCCGGATGAAGCCATCCATGCCATCTCCTTCCGCATCCGCGTGCCGCGCGTCATCCTGCTCTTCATGTATGACCGGATGCCGAAGAAGGAAGTGAAGTTCACCCGGCACAACATTTTTGAACGCGACAAAAACACCTGCCAATACTGCGGCGATGTTTTTGACCGCAAGGACCTGAACCTGGACCACGTCACCCCGCGCGACCGCGGCGGCCCGACGACGTGGGAAAACATCGTCTGCTCGTGCATCACCTGCAACACGCGCAAGTCCAACCACACGCCCGCCGAGGCCGGCATGAACCTCGTCCGCAAACCGCGCCGCCCGAAGTGGCGTCCGTTTGTGCAGATCAACTTCACGCTGCACCGGCACGACAGCTGGCGGCATTTCATTGACCTCGCCTACTGGAACGTGGAGCTGGGCGAAGACGTGGTGCCGTAGCCGCGCATTGACTTCGTATTTTTCGCCGCTAGGATTTGGGTTCTTGGCGCATTCGTCTATCGGCTAGGACGTGGCCTTCTCAAGGCCAATAGAGGGGTTCGATTCCCCTATGCGCTACCAATTTCAAAAATTCGTCCGTCACCTGAAAAAAATGTGCTGCCTGCTGCTGGCGACCTTGCTCACCACCTTCACCACCTGCGCCACGGACAAAACGCCGCCCGCGAAACACACCTTGCCGCGTCTTCATTGGCGACACGCTCGTTCAGAAATAATTTCCGCACCGCCGCGCACCAGGCTGAGAACGTCCGTTCTGCGTCCGCCAAGCGGCGCGGCCAGCGCGGCGATGGATTCCAGTTGCGCTTCCAGCCGGGCGAGCGCGTCGTCGGTCGCGGTATAATTGGTGGTGGCCAGCACCACCCCGCCCTGGCTGCGGATGCCTTCCAGCAGGCTGTTCACATCCGTGAGCGACATCAACGCGGCGTCGCGCAGGGCATG
>JAYVCM010000381.1:0-10930 GCA_043749955.1 Limisphaerales bacterium
TTTCCAACCCAGCTTCACGCTTCGTTGGAGACGAAGACTTGCCGGAATCTTTTTTTAGCCGGCCAGATCAATGGCACTTCCGGTTACGAAGAAGCGGGAGCGCAGGGTTTGATGGCTGGCATCAACGCGGCCAGGCGGGTTCAAAACCTTGCGCCAATTGTCCTGCGCCGTGATCAGGCATACATTGGAGTTCTGATTGATGATCTCATCACGAAAGGAACTACCGAGCCGTATCGGATGTTCACTTCACGGGCCGAATATCGTTTGTTGCTGCGCCAGGACAACGCGGATTTACGACTATCACAAATCGGCCATGAAATCGGCCTGTTGCCAGCGCGAAATTATCAGCAATTCAAAGTCAAAGAGGAGGCGATTAGAACAGAGCTAACTCGTTTGAAGTCAACATACTCAAACAGAGACTCTTTAGCTAAAATCCTTTCGCGGCCGGAGATGGTTTATTCCAAATTGCCGGACAAAAACGAATCGCTGTCTGAAGAAGTTGTCCAGCAAGTTGAGATTGCCATCAAATACGCCGGCTACATTGATCGGCAGGAATTGGAGGTGGGGAAATTTAAAAACTTGGAGGACAAGGGCATTCCTGCGACGTTTGATTTTGCGATTGTTCCCAGCTTGCGCCATGAGGCCCGGCAAAAACTGACCCAAATTCGTCCGGCTACGATTGGTCAGGCGGCGCGGATTTCCGGGGTGTCGCCGGCGGACATCAGCATTCTTTTGGTGAGCCTGAAGCGCTGGGGCGCAACGAGCACGCAGAAAGATTTGGAGGACAACTTGATTTCCGGCGGGTGCGGGACTTGCGAAGTCGAAGTGGACGATTGAAAAATTGGCTGTCCGACATGGATTCGAACCATGAATAACGCCTCCAAAGGGCGCTGTGTTACCATTACACCATCGGACAAACCGGTGACAAATTAGACTTTTTGCACCGTCGGCGCAAAGCCAAAATAAATTTTGCCGGTTTATTGGAAGAAAGAATGTTTGCCCGCCTCATTTTTCGCAGCCACAATGCGCATTGAAATGAGCAACATTGCCACCGCCGAAATCCCGAAGCCTGCCGTATCCGTTCGGGCTTCTGCGGCCGATTTTTCCAAGCCGGTCCAGCGGCCGAAAACGGGCGCGCTAAAACTCTTCAAGGAAGTGCTGAAGCATGGCGGGCCGGGTTACCTGCAATTCGCGATCACGAACATTTGCAATGCGGACTGCGGCTTTTGCGGCTTTGCCCGTTCGCAGTTTGATCCCAAGGCACGACGCAGTGTCACTCTCGATGAAGCGAAACGCGTCGTGGACATCGCCGTAAAAAATCACATCGGCTATCTCCTTTTCGTCGGCGGCGAACCGATGGTGCATCGCGATCTCCGAGCGATGACGCGCTACGCGGCGGAACGCGGGATTCATCCCATGATCTGCACGAACGGCGGTTTGTGGAATGATGAAAACATGCGCGGCCTCGCGAGCGACGGGCTGACCAGCGTCATCATGTCCATTGACGCGCACGACGTCACGGCGCACGAAAAAAATCGCGGCCTGCCGGACGTCTGCAAAAAAATCAAGAAGGCGAACGAATTTTTTCATTCCGTCGGCATCCAGACGACCGCCAGCATCACGGCCAGCCGGCTGATTGAAGACTATGAAAAACTTCCGGACTTTCTGGAAACGCTCGGTTTCAAAAGCTGCACGTTCAGCTATCCGCTCACGTCGCTGGCGAGCAGCTATTTGAGTTTCAGCAACAGCAGCCTGGTGAATTTCAACAAGGAGGAGCTGATTCAACTGTTTGAAAAAATCAAGCAGATGAAAAAGAACAGCGGGTATCCCGTGGTGAACCCGGCCGAATCGCTCGATGAAATGCAGCGCCACCTGCGCGGCGAAAAGGAAAAATTCGGCTGCCTCGGCGGCCACAAATATTTTTACCTCGACTGGAATCTCGACCTCTACCGCTGCCATGCGTGGGACAAGCCGATGTGCAAGGTCTGGGACTGGGACGATTCCAAGCTCATCCGCGACGGCTGCACCAAGTGCATGATTGACTGCTACCGAGATCCGAGCGTGCTGCAATTCGTCGCCATCAGCGCCAGCGATGCGTTCAACAACTTGAAAAAGGGCAACCTCGTCTCCGCCGCCAAAAATATTTTTGACGCGCGCAACCTGACCTCGCTCAAGGCGGTGTGGGAGGACCGCAAGTGGATCGGCAAAGTCTGATACTTCATTTGACACGATTTTTTTCAACTGGTAATGCTGTCCCGGTCAGCTTGAAAATCTGATGAAGCCGGCGGCCTTCTGCTTTTCATCAGCCGGTTTGCCCTCGTAGCTCAAATGGATAGAGCAGCGGTTTCCTAAATCAGTGCAAGCACTTTTTTTGAATTTTTACTGTCATTCACTTTCGCTTATTCGCATTGATTCCATTGAATATTATTCAGATTCCGTTGCCTTTTTGAAGACGCGTCCTTTTGCTATTTTATGCCTCAAATTGCTCTAAAAACTCAATATGGTATCAGATGCGGTATCAGATTTCAGGTTCAGAACTGACTGGAAACAAAGGGGGAAATGGTGCTCCCGCCCGGAATCGAACCGGGATTTGCCATTTAGGAAACGGCCGCTCTGATCCATTTGAGCTACGGGAGCAACTTGCACATGGCAAATTAGCCGTTCCTCAAATCGCTTACAAGTTTATCGGTTGAGCTTCCAAAAGCGCATTAACACTGATGCTGCCCACATTGCACAATCCGGTTGGGTGCAAATGGTTTTTTCTGGCGCAATCTGATTGTTACCATTTTATGTTTGAAGAATTCAGCAATTTGTCAAACTATGCTTTGATGCGGCTAATCAGCAAACTTTTGTTCCCAAACTTGTCGCGAGATCAGCAGCGGCGGCGAATGGGGATGCTCGTTATCACATTGTTGACCGCCTTTGGTGTCGGAGGCTTGGTTGCGGTGACAATACTGCTTATGAACAAGCGTTAATCAGCCCGAATTTGTTGCATCCAACGCCAAAAATTCACTTTGATTAATGTTGGTAGCTAATCTTTGGCGCAAGCAATTTCACCACTACATCAACATTTGTGGTTGGTAGCTGGCAGACGTAGTTTTCGCACACAAAGGCGGTCGCCTTGCCGTCCCTTGCTTGCACGTCTTGAATGAATTCAAGGCGTTTGCCGAGGAATGCCTGTCCTTCACCGCCATCGGCGAGCAGGACGATTTTGTTAGGAATGAAATTTTCGTGGACTGCGCGGAGCATGGTGCGCGTGTCAGCGGCGTCTGGCTTGCCTGCGATAACAATCTGCTTCGGCTTCGTAAGACTGAAATCCAGCGCCACCATCATTTGCGGCATGGCGCTTGGCGCTTGTTGCAGACGTTCGCCAAATGCGGCCAAGGTCTTTCTGCCCGTCTCACGGAATGATTTTTCGTCCAGCATTTGGGAAAGACGGAGGAGGTTCAGCGCGGAAACGGAATTGGGCGACGGTTCAGCACCGTCGTAGTCTCCCTTCATGCGCAGCAGGACGTTCGGATCATTTCCTGTCGTGTTGAAAAAACCGTTGCCCAACGAATCCCAAAACAATTCGTCCTGCTTTTTCTGCAAATCAGATGCCCACGCAAGGTTGTTGATGTCGAAAGAGGCTTCGTAGAGGTCGAGCAAGCCCTGAATCAAAAATGCGTAGTCGTCCGCAAACCCGTCAATCGTCGCTTCTCCGGCGCGATACCGGCGAATCAGCTTGCCGGCCTTCTCGTCGTAAAGTTTTGTTTTGATGAACTGTGCCGACTTCGTGGCTGCGGCCAGGTATTGCGGGTCGTCAAGCACCTGATAGGCGCGGGCGAAGGCGGAAATCATCAGTCCATTCCACGCCGTGATGGTTTTGTCGTCCAAACGCGGACGCGGGCGTTTTGCGCGAAGGGCAAACAACTTTTGCCGGGCGTCGGCCAGAATCTTCTGAATCTCATCGGATGATTTCCCAAATTTTTTCGCCGTTTCTTCGACGGTATGGGAGACGATTAAAACATTCTTGTTTGGGAATTCGCCGCGCGGGTCGTTGTCCACATTTCCACTTTTCTCAACTCCGTAGAAGTAGTCAAAGATTTCGGCGGACTCCTTGCCCACCGCTTCGACAATTTCCTTTTCCTCCCAAACATAAAATGCGCCTTCGCCATGTGCAGATGGATTCCCCGGCAACGGACTGTCGGCGTCTTCCGCCGAGAAGAACTGGCCTTGGTCGCCCGTCATGTCGCGTTGGACATAACCGAGGATGTCGCGCGCAGCGTCGGCGTAAAATTTGTCATGCGTGATTTGGTAAGCGTCAAGATACGAGCAGGCTAACTGCGCCTGATCGTAAAGCATCTTCTCAAAGTGCGGAACGTGCCAGCGCGCGTCGGTGGAATAACGATGAAATCCACCGCCGATTTGATCGTGCATTCCGCCGTCGGCCATCTTGTGCAGCGTGAACAGCGACATATCAAGCGCATCCTGTGTTCTCGTGCGCGCGTAGTAGCGCAGCATGAAATTCAGCGTTACCGGGCGCGGAAACTTTGGTGCGCCGCCGAAACCGCCATAACTTGGTTCGTAGCTGGACTTGATCTGGTCGTAGGTTTTGTCGAGCAGAGAACTTCCCAACTCGGAGTTTGCAGCGTGTGATGTTTCCGTAAATTGCCGGAGTTGGCCAAGGGCATTATCGCCGGTTGCAATGATTTTGTCATGGTCAGTTCGCCACGCTGCCGCGATTTTTTCCAGCAAGGCCGTCAGTTGTTCCGGTGGAAAATAAGTGCCGCCAAAGAACGGTTTCAAATCTGGCGTAAGAAAGACACTCATCGGCCAGCCACCGCCGCCTGTTGTTGCCTGCACGAAAGTCATATAAACACCGTCCACGTCCGGGCGTTCTTCGCGATCCCCTTTGATGCAGACAAAGTTATCATTCAGGATTTTGGCGACTTGCGGGTTCTCGAACGACTCATGCTCCATGACGTGACACCAGTGGCAGGTGGAATAGCCGACTGAAAGAAAGATGGGCTTGTTCTCCTTTCGCGCCTTCACGAACGCCTCCTCGCCCCACGGATACCAGTTCACCGGATTATGCGCGTGTTGCAACAGATAAGGCGACTTCGAGTTAATCAGCCGGTTGGTATATTTCAGTTCAGTGGGAACGGCGTGCGAGTCCGCCGACGTGGTGTTTGTCCCGGCTTGTTTTCCGTCGCCAAGAACAAGCGTGGTTGCGCCGATCAAGGCCAGACCGGATGCGATGAAGCCAATCGTTGTGGTTTTCTTCATGAAGAAAGTTTCTATCGGACGGATGCGCTGGCGAATGTGGAATTCATAGCGGCAACATTCGTGTTTTGATTTGATTCAAACGCCAGAGCGTAGCGGGAAATCCACTGGTTTTCTTTCACTTTAGACACAGCTAATTCAGGCGCCAAGTCTGCTTCCAAGGAGTGCCGATACAACAGCAGTGCCGTGGCCGCGATTCGGTCTGAAGCCCAGCCATCGGAGCGTCGGAGAAAATTATTGAGTGCCACCGCCGCGCGGGAATCCCATTTCTCGCCGAACTTTTGGATGACCCACGCCCGTTGAATCCAGTGGCCCGGAGAATTTAATTCCTCTGCGAGTGCCGGGACTGGATCATTGGTCTGCATCAACTCAATCTGCTGCAGCGCCGCAGTTGCAATTATGCGAAAGCGTTGATCCTGGTCGGTCGTGGCAATGCAATGCAAGGCAGGCACGGCTTCGGGATGTGCCAAATCACCCAGCGCGAGCATTGCGGAAACCCGGTCGTCTTCAGGAAGCTTTTGATTTTCAGCTTTTGCGATCAGCGGCTCAATTGCGCGGACATCGCCGATTTGCGCCAACGCGTGTGTGGCGCAGACCCGCAAATCGAGATTGCGCGGATGATGAATTGCTTCGAGCAATGCCGGGACAGCATTGGAATCTCCAATCGCGCCGAGTGATTGCGAGATGCGGCAGGTCTTTTGCGTTCCCGCGTCGTCCTTCAACGCGACAATCAGCGCGCTTACCGAAGCCTTGTCCTGCCAGCGCCCAAGGTCAGCCGCTGCTTGCCAGCGTGACGCCGGATCAGCGCAACAAAGCAAAGCACGATAACGCTCGCGCTCGCCCGGAGAAAGCGGGACGCCATCCACTCCCGACTGTCGCAATCTCCACAATTCAACGTCCAGCCTTGCGTAGAATCGGCTTTCGGCAGTCAGCCAACCATGCACGGCTGAAACAAGCACCACGCCCAGCCACACGACCGCGACGGCTTTCAGAAAGTTTCGATCTCTTACCATGTTTTACTTTACGGCGTTTGTTTCTGACCCGACAGATTTGGCCTTGTCGAGAACAGCCAAGTAATCAGCCACTTCGAGGTAGCCGACCGCTCCGGCGAGCGGCTTTCCATTCGCATCCACCACCAAAGTCGTCGGCATACCCTCAATGCCATACCGGGCGGCGAGTTTTGGTTCTTTGTCCACGTCAATCTTCAACGGGACAAACCCGGCGAGGCACTGTCGGACTTTTTCGTCCGAGAATGTGTTGCGCTCCATCATCCGGCACGGCCCACACCACGTTGCAAAAAAATCAATCACCACCAGTTTGTTGGTGGACTGCGCCTGTTTGAGCGCCGCGTCGTAATCGGTGAGCCAGACGGTTTCCATCTGCGCGCCGGAAGTGGCCTTGCCGCCGGTTGGGGAAGCATTGCAACCCGTCAGAAAACCAGCAAAAAACAGAACTCCCGCCAAAAAAACACAGTTTGATTTTTTCATGTCAGGAATGTGAACAACGAGGTGACTGCTTTATTCCCAGAATATGCTATCAAGGACGGCGGCGAAGCGCTGCCAGTAGTGGCGGCAGAATAAAGGGCAACCATAGCAGAACAGTGAGTGGCGGACTCAACACCCACACGCCGCGCGTCGCATCCACATACAACACCCAAAAGTAAGCGAAGGCCGAGATGCCCACCAACCGCGCACTCCAGCCAAAGACCGGCAGGCAGACTGCGACGGCGATGAACCATGTGAAATACCAGCCGTGGTTTGCAGGTGATAAAATCAGCACAATGAAGAAAAACAACCCGGCGGCACGCCATGAGTTTGCTTCCCGAATTGCAATCACCACAGCGGCGACTAGGACGGGCAGCAGATAAAACTGGTTGGGCGGCGCGAAGCCCGTGAGCCATTTAATCAAGCCGGGCAGCAAGGGCGCACTCCACGACAATTTTATCCAGTCGTGCGGGCCTAGTTGTTGCCACGATGTTCCGGGGATGACCGTCAACAGCAAGGCTGCCATCGGCAATGCCGTCAATGCACTCGTCCACATTGCAGCGAAAAATCCGCGTTCACGCCATGCGCGCCAAAGCCACCAAAGCACCAGCGGCCCGGAAGCCCATTTGACGGCAATGCTGCAACCCAGCAAAAACGCGCTCCCAAAAAACTTTCGACTATTTGATGAAGCGGATGAGACGAGGAAAAGTGCGCCGACCAATGGCAGGATAAACAGGCTGTCGTAATGACCGCCGCCGGCAAAGGAGTAAATGACCAATGGATTCCATGCGTAAGCCAGCGCGGTAATTTGTCCAAATCGTTTCAGCAGCAGCATTGCCACCGCCAAGTCAGCAAGAACAAAAATCAATTTGAACGCCAAAACTCCCGAACAGAGCGAAGTGATGAGCGTGAAACATAATTGCGCCAACGGTGGATAAATGGTGGTCAAAGTCGGCTGGACGACTTGCGGCCAGACCAGCGAGTCGCGCAGCGTTTCAAGAACGGGTGCGTTCGGTGCAAGAAGATAAGGGTTGAATCCTGCCAGAGTGACACGCCCTTCCCAAATGTAGCGCCAGATGTCATTGCCGGGGTGCATGAAAAGCAGAGTGAGACGCGTGCCTATTGCAACCGTCCAGAGGAGTGCCAGCGTGGGCCGCTGCAAACCCCAGCTCGCGGCGTAACCGGCACACATGATCCCAGCGCCAATCAAAAATCGCGGCACGTTGTCGGCAACTGAAAAATCGCCGAACGGCAGCATCGCCACCGCCCCGGCCATCAATAGCAGGGCAGAAAACCAAGCCAGCCCGCGTTGCACGCTGGAGCGTCGCAGCCAAAGTGTGGCAATGGTTGATAAGATGATCGTGCCAGCTTGGAGGCTGCCTTTGAGGGTGCCGGAAATTTTTGAAACGCCGGCACTTCGCTGAATTTCAGCGCAACTTCCCCCGCCCGCACCTGCATTTCCACCGTCCAGCCGAAACCGCGATCCTGCATCTTCAACCGTTCAAATGCCCGGCGTGAGATCAATCGCAACGGGCCAAGGTCGGAATACCGCGCGTTCCAAAACAGGCGGATCAGACTTGTGGCCAGCTTGTTTCCGAATCGTTGCGGCGCAGTCAAATGATCGCTGCCATCGTCGTCTGCCGTGCGCGTGCCGAGAACCAGTTCGGCCTTTTCAGCCGCCTTCAGCATCGCGGGAATTTTCTCCAAATCGTCGCTGCCATCCGCGTTGCAAAATAAGATCCATTCCACTTCCGTCGGAAGATTCTGGCAGCCGGTCCAGCAGGCTTGACCATAACCGCGTCTCGGCTCGCGTAAAACCTCCGCGCCATTTTCACGCGCGACTTCGGCGGTGCGGTCGGTGCTGCCATTATCCATCACGCGAATCCGGTTGAAGCCCAATTCACGCAACTTGCCGACGACCCCTGGCAAACAGACCTCCTCATTCAACGCGGGGATGATGATGACCGTGTTGGCGGGCACGGGTGATGATAGCTTTTCAGACGATGAGGGCGGCTGGTTCATGCGTCAGATCACACGCAAATGGCGCGGCAGGGGTTCGCGGCTTCAATTGCGACGGGCCAATCCATCATGGTGCGGAAAGTCTGCCAGATTCGTTCCGCAGATGAGAGCAAAGAAAGCGGCGCTTTATTCCAATGTAATTCCCGGAATAAAGACCCTCTGGCAAAGCTCTCATCCAAGAGATGAAAATTGTGCTGCCGGTCGAATTCAAAGAGGTGGTCGCCTGGTGCGTTTCCATTGGGAATGTGCCGCAAACGAATTTTCCACAGTCACCTTGCGTGGACGGCTGGCGTGAAATCAGCCGGAAATTTTCGGGAATAAATACGGCGGGTGCTATATCATACCACCGTGGACGAACTGGACTACGAACACGCCGTCAGCTCTTTTTACGAGGGGCTGTATCGTTTCGCGTTCAGCCTCGCCGGCAATGAGGACGATGCCTGCGAACTGACGCAGGAGACGTATGCGCGGTTGTTGACCAAGGGCGGACAGGTGCGCGACCAATCCAAGATCAAATCATGGCTTTTCACCACGTTATATCGGATTTTTCTCGGCTGGAAAAACCGCCAGGCGAGATTGCCACACCACGAAATCAGCACCGTCGAACACGAACTGCCGTCGGTTTCCCCCGCCATGCTGGACAATCTGGAGAATGAAATGGTCGTTCAGGCGTTGCTTGAGATTGCCGAACTCTATCGCCGTCCGTTGGTGCTTTTTTATTTGGAAAATCACTCCTATCAGGAAATTGCCAAACTGCTCGATATTCCCATCGGCACGGTCATGTCGCGGCTCTCCCGCGCCAAGGCCATGATGCGGGTTGCGCTCGTCAACAAATCAATCGGCACAGATCGTGGAATAATTTCTTCCGGCCATCCCTCTCATAGGAGTCGGAATTAACATGAACAACCAGGAAGCCAAATTGATTTTGCAAGCCTACCGTCCGGGCGGACAGGATGCTGCCGACCCGTTGTTCGCCGAGGCGCTCGAACAAGTCCGGCGCGACCCGGAGTTGCAGAAATGGTTTGCGAAAGAACAAACCTTGGATCAACGGATACAGGCCAGGTTGCAGGAGGCCATTCCCGTCCCGCTGGGGCTGAAAGCCAACCTCCTGGCTCAACGGAAAATCACCCAAGCCGTCCCGTGGTGGCGTCAACCCTTCTGGCTGACGACGGCAGCAGCGACGGCAGTGGTGCTGTTGTTTGCCACGCTTACGTTGGTTTGGATGAGTCATTCGTCTGAACCACAATTTGCCGCCTTGCGCGAAACAATGGTGCAAAATTCACGCCAGGAAACCGGCCATGTGGCGCTCATGGCGCAGGACATGACAAAAGTCCGGGACTGGCTCAAAACGCAAAACGCGCCGACGGATTTTGAACTGCCGGTCTCCCTGCACGACGCGATGCTTCATGGCTGCAAGGTTTTGGACTGGCACGGACACAAGGTGACGATGTTGTGTCTCATGGCCAACGGCGGCGGTCACGTTGACTTGTTCGTGGTTGATTGCACGCATTTCCGCGACTTCACGCCGAGCATGACGGCGCAATTTGCCAAAAGCGACGGCCTGAACACCGCCGCCTGGTGCCACGGCGACAAAACCTATTTGATCGCGTCCAACTTGGAAGAATCGCAGTTGAGAAAAATCCTGTGACCGCCGTTTTATTTACAAACAACCAATGGAAACTAAAACCACATCCACTCCTGTCCGCGCGGAAACAGCGGTCAAAAGCCGTTACGCCGCCGCTGCCAAAGCGCCGGAAGCCGCGCTGTGCTGTCCGGTCGAATATAACCGCGACCTGCTCAAAATAATTCCACAAGAAGTCATCGAAAAGGATTACGGTTGCGGCGACCCGGCGCGGTATGTGAAGCCCGGCGAGACCGTCCTCGATCTCGGCAGCGGCACGGGAAAAATCTGCTTCATTGCCGCCCAGGTTGTCGGTGAGAATGGCCGCGTCATCGGCGTGGACATGACCGATGACATGCTTGAAGTCGCACGCCGAAACGCGCCCATCGTCGCCGAGCGGCTCGGCTACGCGAACGTCGAATTTCGCAAAGGCCGCATCCAAGACTTGGCGCTCGACCTCGAAAAGCTCGACGCCGAGTTGATTCGACGCCCCATCACAAACGCGGCGGCTTTCCTCGCAGCGGACGAACTGGCCGAGGAG
>JAYVCM010000382.1:0-9672 GCA_043749955.1 Limisphaerales bacterium
CGGGCGGGACGCCACGGCTCCACGGCCGGCAGGATGCCTGCCGCTACTCGCTTTGAAGTGGTGTAGCGGCAGGCGTCCCGCCTGCCGTAGAGGGCGGCAACCTGCCGCCCGGAAAAAACCGTCCAATCTTTCCCAGACCCAGGAGATTTCCAAAGGCCCCAATACATCCGTGCGTTTTGTCCGCCGGGCGGGACGCCACGGCTCTACGGCAGGCAGGATGCCTGCCGCTACTCGCCGGCTTCCACCACCGCCTCGCGGATCGTCTTCCGGAATTTCTCCATGCCGTGGTCAAACGCGGCGGAGATGGGCAGCACGGAAACTTTTTTAAACTTCGTCTTGAACTGCTTCAGAAATTTCTCGGCCACGGCCTCGTCAATCTTGTTCGCCACGACCAGGCGCGGCTTTTCGAGGAGCGCGGGATCATAAAGCCCCAGCTCCTTGAGCAGTTGCTTGTAATCGTCCCACGGCTTGCGGTTGTCGGTGCCGGCCATGTCGAGGAGCAGCACGAGGATTTTGCAGCGCTGGATGTGGCGCAAAAATTTGTGGCCGAGGCCGACGTTGTTGGACGCGCCCTCGATCAGCCCCGGCACGTCGCAGACGGTGAGCCGTTTCCAGTCGGGATATTCCATGATGCCGATCTGCGGATGCAGCGTGGTGAACGGATACGCCGCCACTTTCGGCCGCGCCTTGGAAATCGCCGTGAGCAAAGTGGACTTGCCCGCGTTCGGATAACCGACCAGGCCGACCTCCGCCACGATGCGCAACTCCAGCAGAAAATCGCCCTCGGTGCCGGGCTCGCCCGGCTGCGAGAAACGCGGCGTCTGATTCCGCGAGGTGGCAAAGTTGCGGTTGCCCAGTCCGCCGCGACCGCCCTTGCACAAAATAAATTGCTGGCCGTGCAACGTCAGGTCGGCCACGAGTTCGCCTTTTACCGAATCGTTTTTGAAAGCCACACTGCCGTCGTCCTCCTGGCTCAAGTCTATTTCCTGCGCCACCACGCCGCCCGAAGTGCGGATCACCGTCCGTTTGCTCGTGCCGGTTTTGAACATCGGCTTTTCATATTCCGCCGCGTCATCCGCATCGTCGTCGTCCTCGTAATTTTCTTTTGCCGCGGCCTTCACCGACGGCTGCCGCCATACGAGCGTGCCGCAGGGCACCTTGATGATGAGATCTTTTCCGGCGTGGCCGTCCTTGCCCTTGCCCATGCCCGCCTCGCCCACCTGCGCGATCAGGCGCGGGACGTAATACTGCTGGATGAGATTGTTGAGGTCGTGGTCGGCCTGGAGGATGACGCTGCCGCCGCGTCCGCCGTTGCCGCCGCTCGGCCCGCCCTTGGTGATGTAGGCCTCGCGATGGAACGCGACCGCGCCTTTGCCACCGTGCCCCGCCTGCGCGTAAATTTTGATTTCGTCTATGAACATGGAGCAATAGTAATACCCTAAACAGGGAAAAACTCCATTCCTACTTTCGCGCGGGCGCCTTTCAGTTTATGGCCACGCCGAATCAAGCATCTCATTAACACCCAACTTTAGTTGGGTGTTAGCTGTGCCAAATGGAACTGAACCGCTTTAGCGGTTTCCCGGGCGCAAAAACCGCTAAAGCGGTTGCGTCATCAGCCGCCGCTAATCACCCAACTAAAGTTGGGTGTTAATGAGAAACCCAGATCGGTTGCAAGAAAGTGAGCTGCGCCCGCCCAAGCCCCCGCCTTGCCGGTCGTGTGCCTTATGTTATCCTGCCGTCCCGTTTTGAACCCAGCCGAAACATTTTCCAGCCTGCTCCGTGCGCCTGCGCCTGTGCTTTCACTCGCACCAATGCAGGACGTGACCACGCTGGATTTCATGCGCGTCATCGCGCGCTACGGCGGGCCGGACGTTTATTGGACGGAATTTTTCCGCGTCCATGACGTTTCGCGACCGGAAAAATGGATCCTCGATTCCATCACGAAAAATCCCACGGGCCGGCCCATCATCGCGCAGATGATCGGCAACGACATCCCGTCGCTCGTGCGCACGGCGAAGGAACTGCAAAACTATCCCATCGCCGCGATTGACCTGAACCTCGGCTGTCCCGCGCCGATTGTGTATCGCAAATGCGCGGGCGGCGGGCTGCTGCGCGAACCGCAGCGCATTGACGCCATCCTCGGCGCATTGCGCGACGCGGTGACGATTCCCTTCACCGTGAAAACGCGGCTCGGTTTTGATTCGCCGGAAGAATTTGACGCGCTGTTGAAATTATTTGCGAAACATCCGATTGACCTGCTCACGGTTCACGCGCGCACGGTCAAACAAATGTATCGGCCCGGGGTGCGCTACGATTTGATCGCGCAGGCCGCGCGCGAACTGCGCTGCCCGGTGTTCGCGAACGGCAATGTCCACAGCGCGGCGCAAGCGCAGCAACTGCTGGCCGAGACCGGCGTGCGCGGTTTGATGATCGGTCGCGGCGCGATCCGCAACCCGTGGCTGTTCGACCAGATCCGCGCGCAGTTGCGCGGCGAAAAAATAAAACTGCCCGTGGGCCACGACGTGCTGGCCTACGTCCACGAACTTTGGGACAACGAAATCACGCCGGGCGTGAAGGAATTGTCGCAGGTGCAGCGGATGAAAAAATTCATGAACTTCATCGGCGAGGGGCTCGGCGGAAATTTTCTGCACGACATCCGCCGCGTGGAGACCACCGCCGATTTCTGGCGCGTGTGCGAAAGTTCCCTGGACCACGACGCGCCGATGGCGTTTGAGCAACCGACTGCGTCTTGATCTTCCGGAGCGCGGCTGTGTCGTCCGCGACCAGCCGCAGCAGCTTCGCATCATCGTGCGCGTTGGAAAACTCCACACCACTCGAATCCCGGACGCGCTGCGGCTGGTCGAGGACGACACAGCCGCGCTCCGGCCAAATCCGCCTGATTGCTTTCCTTGACCTCGCCGCCCAAAGCCGCAAAACTGCGTCCACAATTTATGGCAACCAAAACCATCATCAAACCCGCGAAATCACCCATGGCCGTCGGCCCCTACAATCACGCCGTGCGCGTTGGCGACCTGCTGTTCTGCGCCGGCCAGATTCCCATCAGCCCCGCCGACGGCAGCCTCATCACCGGCGACATCAAAGTCCAGACCGAGCGAGTGCTGGAAAACGTCAAGGCCATCCTCGACGACCAGAAGCTCACGTTCGCCAACGTCGTGAAAAGCACGGTGTTCCTGACCGACCTCGCGAACTTCGCCGGCATGAACGAAGTCTATGCGAAATATTTCACGGAAAATTTCCCGGCGCGTTCCACGATTCAAGTCGCCGGCCTGCCGAAGGGCGCGAGCGTGGAGATCGAAGTCGTGGCGCATTTCTGAATTTACGATTTACGATACGCGATTGACGCGGTTAAACCCGGCAGCTCGTAAATCGTAAATCCGAAATCGCAAATGAAAAAGTCCTGGCGCGAAAAACTGGCGGACGACAAAGGCCTGCCGAAGGTCGCCGAAGTCACCGGCAAGTTGTCGCAGCGCTGGGGCGAGGGCCGCATGGTCATCGCCGCGCCACGCGAGGTGGATGCGTTGATGAAGCAGGTTCCCAAAGGCCGCGTGGTGACCATCAACGAACTCCGCGCCGCGCTCGCCCGAAAGCACCGGGCGGATTTCGCGTGTCCGATCACGACGGGGATTTTTTCATGGATCGCCGCGCACGCCGCCGCCGAGGACGAGGCGGAAGGCAAGAAGCGCGTCACGCCTTATTGGCGCACGTTGAAAATGGGCGGCGAGGTGAATCCGAAATATCCCGGCGGCGTGGCGGCACTGGCCAAGCGATTGCGCGCCGAAGGCCACAAGATCATTGCCAAAGGCAAGCGGACGCTGGTGGCGGATTACGAGCAGCGGCTGTTCACCAAGCTGCGATAAAAAAGCCGTCCGGGCGGACTGGTTGGCGGACGAATGCCAAGGCTGGCCAGCCAATTGATTTGCCAACAATACTGCCGGATGATAATAAATAAAAACATATGGCAGTGGTGAAAGCTAAAAGTGCAGTTCGAAATGCCGGAGCAGTCGCATTAAGTGATGTTGATTCGCCCCCGGGATGGCGCAGAACCACGTTGCGCGTTGATGGCTTCCATGCAAATTTCAACACCGTCTCCATTTATTACGCGCGGCCTTTCAGCCAGTCCACCAAACGCAGCCTGGTCGAGTTCCTGCTCACCAAACTTCTGCATGTCGCTGCGGTGAAAGAACGGGAGATGGGCCGCCTGCTGGATGCTTTTTCGCCCCGCAAACCGGGCACGGACAGGGACAATCATTCTTTTGGCTTTCTGAAAATGTCTGAACTGGCCGTCATGTTTTATTTGATCCCGGCAGATTCCACCCAGCCAGCCAGCCTGAAGGTTTTTCGTTTTATTGCGGGCAAGGTGCGCGAAGAACTTTTGGAGCTGGCCTTTCCGCCGGCGCCAGCCGTCCGCGCATCCGCAGTGAAAGCCACTGGACATGGCCAATCGTCGTGGCTGGACAACCTGCGCGCCCAATACTCTGAAAGCGTGAACGAAGAACTGCTTCGGATAAATGACGAAGTGCCCATCCACGAGGCATGAGACTCCGGCTCTACTCATCCATCGGCGACCAGCGCATCCCCAATCTGGTGTCCGTCCAAAATGCCGGGCTGGATTTCCTGCCAACCATCCTGGTCTGTCCGATTCGGAAGGACGCCGCGCCGACCGGCCTCCGTGGCCGCTTCGAATGGAGATCGGAACATTACACGGTGCTGTGTGAACTGGTCCGTCCCATCCGCGCCTCCGCCCTCGTTTTGGTTGGCGAAATAAATGAGGCCGCTTCAGAACAAGTGATGGCCAGGCTGCGGCTGTTGTTCGCATAATTTAACCATGTCTAACGGAGCGTATTTATTTATCGGTCTGGTCGTTGGCGGCGGGCTGGGCCTGCTCATCGGCTGGCTGCTGGGTCGCGGACGCGCGGCGGCGCCGGCGGATTCACGGCTGGAAAACGACTTGAGCCAGCGGCTCGCGCAGCGCGAATCGGAACTGGCCCAGACGCGCGAACAGCTTTCCCAAACCAGCACGTCGCTCGCCACGGCGCTGGCCAATGAGGACGCGGCCAAAAAAATCCTCGCGGAGCAAAAATCACTGCACGAACAAACTTTGCGCGAGGCCAAGGCTGCGCAGGAGAAAGCGCTGGCGGATTTGCGCGACACGTTCAAGGCCTTGAGCGCGGACGCGCTGAAACAATCCGCGCCGGAATTTTTGCGGCTGGCGGAACAATCGTTCGGCAAGTTTCAGGAAGTTGCGAAAGGCGATCTGGCGCAGCGGCAGGAGGCCATCAAAGGCTTGGTCGAGCCGCTCAAGCAGCAGTTGGAGAACTACCAGAAAAATTTGCAGCAAAGTTCGGCGGCCCAGTCTGGCGCGCTAGGCGAAGTGAAAAAACATTTGGAAACATTGGCGCAATCCAATGTCACGCTCGCGCAGGAGACGCAGCAGTTCCGGCTGGTGCTGCACTCGAACCAGGCGCGCGGCAAGTGGGGCGAGGAAACCTTGCGGCGGGTCGTCGAGGCGGCGGGCATGAGCGCGCATTGCGATTTCATGGAACAGGCGTCGTCGGGCGAGAACCGGCCGGACCTGGTGGTGAAACTGCCGGGCGACCGCTTCATCATCGTGGACGCGAAGGTGCCGGACTTCGATTTTCTCACCGCTTTGGAATCGGCTGAACCAACCAAGCGCGCGGAAGCGCTCGCGGCGCACGCGGCGAAATTGAAAGGCACGATCAAGGCCCTGGCTGACCGCAATTATCCCGGCCAGTTTCCGAACGCGCTGGATTACGTCGTGCTGTTCGTGCCGGCGGAATCGCTGTTCAGCGCGGCGCTGGAGGGCGACCACGATCTGATCGTGTGGGCGGCGGAAAAAAGAATTTTGCTGGCCACGCCGGCGTCGCTCATCGCGCTGCTGCGGTCGGTGAGCGTGAGCTGGCAGCAGCACGCGCAGACGGAGAACGCGCAGAAAATTTCCGAGGCGGCGCAGGAACTTTTTATCCGTGTCGTCACGTTCACGGAGCATCTGGAAAAAATCCGGGGCGGACTGGACACGGCGAACCGGGCGTTCAACCAGGCCGTGGGCAGCTACGAATCCCGCATCAAACCGTCGGGTGAAAAACTACAGAAACTCGGTGGCGGCACGGGTGGAAAAGATCTGGCGGAACTGCCGCCGCTGGATGCCACGCTGCGGCTGCCGCCGAGCGCGTAGCGCTTATTAGAAAGCAGCTAGAATTTAGCTAATTTTTACTTGCACCTTCTCTGGAGCTTGAGTAGTTTGCCCTGAACTTATGAGCAAGCGAACCATGACACTGAACTTGAGCCCGGCCGAAATGGATTCCATTGAGGAGCTTTGTGAGAAGAAGCAGCTCACCAAGACGGCACTGCTCCGGCAATGCCTGCGGCTCTATCAGGTCATCGAGGCCCGGATTGATTCAGGCGAGAAGATTTTCTTTGAAGACAAGAAAAAGGCAAAGTCCGAGCTGATGATTCTCTGATGCGTCCAAGCCTGCCAATTGAGGTTTTGGCTGTGGCAGAGTGCAAGCTTGTCGCCGGGACGCTGTTCTTTGGCATTGCCGAGGAGAATCTCGAACACTACGAGCAGCAGTGGCTGCCGGAGCTGTTGAACCGGCGACGTGAAGCGACAAAGCTCCGCGCCGCTGGACACGAAATCGCCGTGGTGGAGGACGCGCATTGGGATTGGGCCAGGAAAATGTTGCGCGAACAACGCGCGCCGCTGGGGTTTCGTTCCTGCGCGGTGGAAGTGGCAGGCGAAACGCAAGGCTTGATGCAGGTTGAACTGGCCACTCACCGCAGCCGCGCGAACATGAATTTGAATCTGGCCTATGTTGATTACATCAGCATCGCCCCGTGGAATCGTCCGTGGCCGGAGCAACCGCCGCGATTCAGAGGCATCGGTTCGATTTTGTTGCGCGAGGCAGTCCGCACCAGCATGGACGAGGGATTTCGCGGACGCATCGGACTTCACGCGCTGCCAGGTGCAGTGACGTGGTATCGGGACAAGTTGAAGATGAAAGTGTTTGGCGCAGATACAGGTTATCAGGATCTGCATTACTTTGAGTTCACGGAATAACAGGCCAAGCGCTTCATGGATGAAAAATGAAAGGAACATTATGATGACAGCAAAAGCACCAACCAAAAACTGGCTGATGAAAGCGGTGAAACTGGAGGCGGATTGTGACATCTCCGCCGGGCCGGTGTTGCCGCGCGTGAAGGCAACGGCATCGTCGCGCGCCACCAACGGTGCGGCGCAACATGGACACGCGCGTAAAACTGCAACCCATCCCCGCCCCGCCCGCCGCGTTCTTGCCCACGCGTAATGACCGCGACCTTCGGCGGGCGAAAAACTGCAGAAGCTCGGCGGCGGCACGGGTGGAAAAGACCTGGCCGAACTGCCGCCGCTGGAGGCCACGCTGCGGCTGCCGCCGGCAGTTTGAGATTGGTAGGGCTGACCTGCCGGTCAGCCCAAATATTTGGGCGGCGCGGCAGCGCCGCCCTGCCTTGCGAGATTCACGCCGCAATCTTCAGATGCGTGAGGCGGAAGACCGCGCCCCGCGGCTCGTTCGGCAGGCAGACAATTTCCCAGCCGTGCGCCAAAACAATCTGCGAGACGACGGCGAGGCCGAGGCCGGTGCCTTTCTGGTGCGTGGTGAAATACGGCTTGAAAATTTCCGCGCGGTTTTCAGGCGTCACGCCGTGGCCGTCGTCGCGGATTTCCAGCAGAGCTTCCGTGGCGCTGGCGCGGCGCACTTCAATGTTTATCTGGCCGCCTTCGCCCGCGGCCTGGATGGCGTTTATCAACAGATTGAACAGCACCTGGCGCAACAGTTGTTCGTCGGCTTCGATGGCGAGCGGATCGCCGCCCACGTCCACGCGCAGTTTCTTTTCCTCAAGGTCGAAGTTCAGCGTGCGGACGATTTCGCTGACGGCGGCGGTGAGCGCGATTTTCGTGCGGCGGACTTCGCGCGGGCGCGAGTAGTTGATGAACTCGGTGAGCTGCGCGGTGACCTTGTCGGTCTCGTCCACGATGGTCTTGGACTGCGTGCGGACATCGGGCGAGGCGTCGGGCAGGCGCGAGATCATCTGGGCCATGCCGCGGATGATGTTGAGCGGATTGCGCGTCTCATGCGCGAGGCCGGCGGCGGCGAGGTTCAATTCCTTCAGGTGCAGATTCTGTTCGCTCGCGCGGACGAGGCGGATCTGCAGTTCACCGGTGCGCGCCAGGTTGCGCCAGGCCAGCCCGGCGCCGAGCGCGGAGATGCCGGCGAAAAAGCCGATGACGCAGCGCAGCCACCAGTCGTGCGTGCAGACGGCGCGGTAGTTCTCGGTGGACATCACGAGCACGAGGCCGTGCAGCTCGCGCTTGGCGGCAAGCGCCTTGAAGTCGGCGTCGCTCATCCCGCGCATCCACGGCGGACGACGGCCGCCGCCGCGCTGACGTTCGCCTTCGGGCGGGCGGCCGTTTTCATCCGGCGGCGGCGGCGGTTCCAATTCCCCGGCGGCGTTGGTGCGGGGCGCGGGCGGATTCGTCGGCGAAGAATTCCGGCCGTCGCGCGAAAAACTGTTCGTCAAATTCCGGAACGACGGCAGCACCACGGTGGGATTGTTCGTCACGCCTTCGGGATTCACGCTCGCGCCCTCGACCGGCAAAACAAAAACGACGTTGTCTGCGGACCAGCGTTCGCTTTCGCCGACGGATTCGCGGGCGAGCAGGTTGGTTTCGCCCGCCGCCGCCACGGTGTCGCCCTCGTTGTTCAGCAGGCCGACGGCGAGCAACTGGCTGGCGCTGACGAGCGCGTTGGTGCGGACGCCGGCCAGCTCGTTGAGCACCGGGTCAAGCCGGTCCTGGAACAGCGCGCCGCGAAAGCGCAGCGCGTGCGTGACCGCGCTCAACGTGCTGGCGATCTCGTGCGCGCGGTTGCGGAGGTCGGACTTGGCGGCCTCGACGACGCGGGAATGTTCCTCCACCTGCCACGCGAGGACGAGGAGCCACGCGCCGAGCAGCAGCCCGGCCAGCCAGCGTCCGCGTGCGTTGCGTCTCATGCGTGGGGGTTGAAGGATTTTTGCGCCGGCGGAAATTTATTTTTTCTTCTTCGCCGGCACGCGTTCGAGGAACCGGTTCAGCTCCCCCTCGCTCACGGAATTGGTGATGAGCGTGGTCTGGCGCATCTCGCCGCCGGACATCAGGGCGAGCTGTGACGGCGTCTGGACGATGTGCGGCGTGAGGAACATGAGCAGTTCCGTCTTGCCGTCGCTCTTGGCGCTGGACTTGAACAGGTTTCCGAAGAACGGAATGTCGCCGAGAAAGGGAATCTTGCTGTCGCTGCTGGATTTGCTGTTGGAGATCAGGCCGCCGATGACGACGGGCTGCGCGTCCGGTGTGACGACGACGGTGTTGGCGGAGCGGATGTCAATATACGGCGCGGTGACGCCCGGCGCGATGGTCTGCGACAGCGTCGGGTTCACCGCCGAGATCTGCGGCTCGATGATCATCTCCACCAGATTGTTCGCGCCAATGAACGGCGTGACATTCAGGATGATCCCCACGTCCGTGTAAGTCACGTTGACGATGGGAATGGTCGTGGCGCCGCCCGCGCTGCTGTAGGAAACGCTCGTGGGCAGCGGGACTTTCTGGCCGATGACGATCTC
>JAYVCM010000383.1:0-18181 GCA_043749955.1 Limisphaerales bacterium
CCGGCGTTGGGCCAGGCGGGCATGGACGGATGCCGCAAGATTTTTCATGCGAGGCTGTCGAAATAGGGGCGCATGACATTGAGCACCCGGCAGACTTTGGCGTAATGCCAGAGCTCCCCGGAGCTGGCTTGCTTGTCCCGCCACGCATCGCGCAGCGCCTCGACCGCGATGTTGACGCCGATGCGGTTGCGAAAACGGAAACAATCAGCCACGGTTTTCGCGACACAATAAACCGGCACGGACACGCCTTGAATGACATGGCGCTTGATTCCCCCGGTCATCATTTCTCCTGAAAGCGTCACCACGCGCAACACCGGGGCGGCGGATTTCGGCGGCCGCGTTCCGCGCGGAACCGCCATCCAGACCTCGGCTGGATTCTCGGTGGTGAGGCCATGAAAACGCAGGGCGGACAGCAGGCAGATCACTCCTTTCGGCGACCGTTTTGCCGCCTCTGCCAGCGATTGATTTTCTGTAACCGGGGCGTCGGCATGGACGTAAAGCCCGCGTCCGGTCTTCAGCAGTTCGTCCCGTTCAACCAGTTGTTTGAGATAAATCCGTGAAACGCCAATGGCTTTCAGGTCGCGCGGGCGCAGCACCCCCAGCTTGCGCGTGAGCTTCAGCACTTTTGCATGGTGGTTCTTGGCCATAAAGCCATTGTTACATAATGTATGCAGTTGGCAACAAGTGGATACATTCTGTGAAGCGGCCGGACTATTTTTTTGTCCGCCGCCAAGCCGCCTCGTGGCGGCTAATTTAGTTTCGCCGCCTGACGGCTTTGCGCCTTTGCGTTGAAAAAACCCGGCTCAATCCGTGGCAAAAAATTATTCCCCAGGCGTCGTGGGTCGGTCGCGACGGCCCTTTGGCTTCACCAAATTTCCTTTCCTTGCGGCAACCCCCAATCCGTTTCCTCGTGGCGATTCTCCGGTGTCACTTGGGCGACCAGCCGGGCAAGCAACCCGCGTTCTGCGGGTCTTCGTTTCTTGCGAAGCTGACGTTTGAGCCACCGGGCCAGCTCTCGATTTGCCCGTGGATTTGATTTCATGAGCAAATTCTTACGACACTCTGGCAATCGTTGCGAGTGCGAATTCATTTTTCTTAACCACCGAGGGTCGTGTGGTCAGGCACGTCGCCTTTGTTGTAATCAACATAGGCTTCGGTCAAATCGGCGGCATACATCACCGCGTTGGCTTGGCCGAGATTCAGGTTGATGTGCAGTTCAAATTCCTTCGGCGCAACGGCGGCGCATAATTCCTTGAACGTCGCCGGCGTCGGCTGCCCGCGCTTGAGGCTCCACAAAATTTTTCGGGGAGCGCACGCGACCCGCGTGCTAACCGAGTCGTCTCGACTCGGTTGAACAGAACTATAACCAATGTCAATTTTCTCCTCCACCACCGTCGCCGACGAATAGCCGATGGCGTCAATGATGCGGCCCCAGTTCGGATCGCCGCCGTGCCAGCCCGTTTTCACCAGCGCGCTGTTCGCCACCGCGCGCGCGGCGGCATCGGCATCTTGGATCGTCTTCGCGCCATTCACGCGCACGGTCACGACGCGATGCACACCCTCGCCATCGCAGGCAACATGCTTTTTTTAGCGGCGCTTTCATGTAAATCACCTCACACACGACGCGCTGCGGCTCAGGCAGGCGTCTAGGCGGTTCAGCTATGCCACGGGAGTGTGGAATTGAGATTTGCGCCCTATCGCTGCGTAACGATTTGGGGACGGGTGCTCTCGATGATGGAGAGGAGTTCCTTTTGTTCCTTGTTCGGAATCTGGAGCGTGTCGAGCGAGGCTTTCAGGTCGCCGAGAGCGGCGTCAAACTCAGGATTGCCAATCTTCATCCCGGCGTGGGCGGATTTCATTTCTTTGCCGTCGTAATGCGGCGGCCCGCCGGTGGCTAACACGATGAATTGAACCAGATGTTTTTTTAGGTTCGCCATGTTCTCAGCGGTCGCGTCCCAGGCGACCGGCTCGCTGCTTTTGCGGCGGAAGGAGAAGCCGCCGCTCTTTACGCCCTTGCGCTGCCAGTTGACGCGGGGGTCTTGCAACACCCGGGGCGTGAAATCGTCCACGATGGCGGTGATGCCTTTCTCGCCGCCGAGGCGGTCGAAGAGCGCGAGCTTTCCCTCCACTTGGGCGGCGTTATTGGTTCCCTTGACGACCTGGCCATCGGCAGCGGGTTTAGTCGCCACTGCCTTCTTCGCGCCCTTTTCCCCGGCACCCTCACCGGACCCGGCGAGTTGCTCGTCCTTGGCCATTCGCTGACTGGCCCGCTGGTCGGCCTCGCGGCTGCCGGAGGTGAAGAAATCGTCCTTTTTCTTTGTGCTTTTGGCGGTGCCGCAGCCGATGACGCCGGTGAGAGCAGCCGCGAGAAGCCAGCCGATGAGCGAGCGCGTCACCCAAGTCGGGCGCGAGGTGACGGCGGCGGTGGTGGTTGATGTTTTTGTATTCATAATGTTCTGAAGGTTGAGATTACATTGTTTCGCACACTAGGGTGAGTCCCCAGCGGAGATTGAGTCGCTAATTTGAGGCGGTTGAAACGTGAGGCCGCCGACGGATTCCTGGCCGTTTTCGAGGCGCGGCATGTAGGCACGGACAAAGGCATTGCGCAGAATGTTTCCCAGCGTGGCAAATATATCCGTCTTGGTGGTGCCGGTAGCGTCGCCGCTAAAAGGGATGAGCGTTCCGAACTGGTCGCGGGAGTGGTTCTTGAAGAGGCTGGTCACGCCGCCGACCAGCGCCTGCCAGAAGAACTCGAGCGCGTTTTTTTCTTTCAGGTCTTCGCAGAGGCTGAAGACCTGCAGATTGCGAAAGAGCGGTTTGGCATAGCCGGTGATTTGACCTTCCACGACATCGGTTTCCAGGACCAGGTCGAACCAACCTCGTTTAAAATCAAATTTGCCATAGGCGAGTGCGAGGTCGTTGATCTTGGTGACGTCCAGCCCCAGCAGCCGCAGGGCCATGTGAAACGTCGGGCGGTAGGCAAAGGGGTCGAGGGTCATCTTGTATTCAAACTTGGCCTGGTCCATGACTAGTCCGGTAGCTTGGACGGTGGAGACGAGTGGATCGGTTTCATCGCGGAGGTTGCCCAGATTATCAATGGTCGCCTCGACTTGAGAAATGTAAACGTCCACTGGCTTGACGGTCTGGTAGGCGCGGAAATGGATGGAACCGTCCTTGATTACCGCGCTGTTAATTTTGAAAGGGAAAAGGTCTTTGATGATCTGAAGCCAGGGGCCACCTCCACCCGTTTGCGTTTCGTCCTCGCTGGGGGCGTCCACGAAGTTAAGCTCGGCCTGATCCATTCGCACGCGACCAACCACCCTGCGTTGGCGAAGGGCCTTCCATTCCAGAGCAAAATCAACCCGCTTGGCTGCGAAAAACGGGACGGGAACATTGCCGGTCGTCTTATTGAGGCGCACGTCTTCGATGGAGTAAGCGCCGCGCCAGAGATGGATATGCACTTTGCCAATGTTGCCCTCATAGAGCGGATTGCGGTCGAGCGTTCGATTGACGTAGTTCCGCACCACCCACGGAAGGATGGCGCGTCCGACCCCGAGAACCAAGGCGAGCATGAGCAGGACAATTCCCACCCCGCGCCAGACACGGTGTCGTTTACGCCTTGGGACGCCCTGGTTCGGGCTTGGGCCGGGAGCAGCCATGTCGGCCGGATAAGTTGTGTCGCGTCTGCTTTTCATTGACCTTCATCCATTCCTAATAATGACATGAAATCGTGTGCGCGCTATGGGGTGTTGACCTTGCCGGTGAATCAGCTTTCACGCCCGATGTCTTTGACTGCATTTTCTCCCGCTGCTACATAGCCGTGATAATGATCGGCAAAAGCTTTGGTGAACTCGGCACCATAGAAAACAATCATCGAAGAGTAAGATACCCAAAGCAGGATGAGGATCACTGATCCGGCGGCCCCATATCCTGCCCCAGGTTCCGCTTTTCCGAAATACAAGCCCAAGCCAAACTTGCCGATCTCAAATAATAAACCGGTGAGGAAGGCCCCCGCCCACACATACCGCCATTTTATTTTGGCATCGGGCAATAGTTTGAACATCAGCGCAAACAAAACAGAAATAATGGAGAGGGAAATGACAAAAGTAATGGCCTGGAAAAGGAACATGATGTATGCGGGCCAGTGGGACTCCATCCACTTGCTCATCGCGGCGAGGATGGAGGTGATCACCAATGACACCAAAAGCAGGAAGGCAATTGAAAGGATGAGCCCGAAGGAAAAGAGGCGGGTTTTAAGAAAGGTCCAGATACCGGATTTGGAAGGTTGGGCTTTTACTTCCCAGATAATGTTGAGCGATTTTTGCAGTTGAACAAACACACCGGTGGCACCAACAAGGATGGTGATAATTCCGATGATCGTGGCCCAGATGGAATCCGTTCTGCTGTTGGCTTTATTCATCATTTCCTGTATCTGGTCGGCAGTATCATTTCCCATTGCTCCGCTGATCTGGCTGTGCAGATGGCCGCTTACAGCATCTCTTCCAAAAAAATAGCCGCCGAGGGTAATGACCAGAACCAATAAGCCGGGTAACGAAAATATCGCGTAGTAAGCAATCACGGCGCTTTCACGAAATGGATCTTTTTCGTTCCATCCCTTAAACGCATCCTTAAACAGTTGCGCCATTTCCTTTAGTTTTATTTTCACTGATAATTCAACGGACTTGTCTTGGTTACAGCGTCCATAATTTAAGTGGATAATTTTCTCCTGCCATGGGGTATAACCCTACCAAAAATAATTTATGGAATAGAATTCACCATGACCGATGAGCTTCCGGCGGAGACTGTTAACGAATTGGATATTTTATAAGTTCATTAACGAGAGGACTGCATTTCGAAATTAAAACCAGGGTGTTTCCAGTCTCCGCTAGAAAAATCCTGGTCGCGGAGGGTTCTTTGCCAACGTAGTGGTAATCATGCGAATCAAGCCACGCCCGAAATCACCGCCGGCAAAAACATGAACGTCAAATTACACCGGGTCTTCTGGCTGGCTTTATGGCTGGTCTTTGCCGTCACTCCGGAGGGCCTACGCGCGACGTTAACACCCGAAAAACTCTGCCAAAAAGTATTGCCCTCGGTGATGACTTTGGAAGTGGAAAGCAAAAACGGGGAAAGATTTGTCGGCCGTGCCGTGCTCGCGCTGGCAGATGATGCGGCGCTGACGGCGTGGCACGTCGTTGCGGCCGCGCGTTCGGTTTGGGCCGTCTTCGCTGACGGACAACGCGTAAAAGTGATCGGATGTATTGATCATGATGGCGTGCGTGACGTGGCGCTGCTGAAGCTGGAAAAACGTCTGCCTCATCGGCAGGCAGTCTTATGCCGGGAACTGCAATCGGTGGCCAGTCGCGTTTATGTAATTGGCGCGCCCCGAGGCTTTGATTTTAGTATCAGCGATGGATTGATCAGCCAGATCAGATGCGTGGACGGCTTAGTCCAGTATCAATTATCCTGTCCGATTTCTTCTGGAAACAGCGGCAGCCCGATTTTAAATCCTCGCGGCGAAGTCATCGGCATTGCCACCTGAACGAAGACGGACGCACAGAACGTGAGCTTCGCCGTTCCCGCCCAGAAGTTCTCCGACTCAATGTTTCCGAACTACCTTTGACTTGGGAGCAACTCTCCACCGCCCACCCGGCTCCGCCCGCCAGTTTGACAAAATTGCGCGCTGCCACTGAAAAAGCCCCCGAAGCAAAAGCCGATGCGGGAAATTTTGCCGCGTTTCAGAAACGGCTGGGTGACTCCGCTGGCAAATCCGTGACCATCGTTCTTCAGGAAGCCGGACGAACAAACCTTTTTAACTTCACCATTGTTGAATCGTGGTTTGCATAATGTATCTACAAAGAGACTGCACAAACCAAGCGCAAAGGCAACTTCAACCGCCAAGCGTTGTCGGGTCGGTCACGTCGCCCTTGTTGTAATCAACGTAGGCTTCGGTCAAATCGGCGGCATACATCACCGCGTCCGCCCGGCCGAGATTCAGGTTGATGCGCAGTTCAAATTCCTTCGGTGCCACGGCGGCGCACAATTCCTTGAACGTCGCCTGCGTCGGCTGCCCGCGCTTGAGGCTCCAGAGAATTTTTCCCTTGCCGCCCGTCGCGGAATAACCGATGTCAATTTTCTCCTCCACCACCGTCGCGGGCGAATAACCAATCGCATCAATGATGCGGCCCCAGTTCGGGTCGCCGCCGTGCCAGCTTGTCTTGACCAGCGCGCTGTTCGCCACCGCGCGCGCGGCGGAATCGGCATCCTGAATCGTCTTCGCGCCGTTCACGCGCACGGTCACGACACGGTGAACGCCTTCGCCGTCGCGCACAATTTTCTTCGCGAGTTCGAGGCAGACGTGATTCAGCGCGGCTTGGAAAATTTCAAAATCTTGTAGGAGACGACGTGAGGAGGCTCTAACTTTGCCTTTCTTTTTTGAAATGAGACTCGTCACCTCGTCTCTTACAATTGGAGAATTCCCCGCCAGCCCGTTCGCCAGCACCAACACCGTGTCATTCGTGCTCATGTCGCCGTCCACGGTGATGCGGTTGAAACTATGGGCGACGGCTTCGTTCAGCGCCGTCTGCAAAACCTTCGCGTCAATCGCCGCGTCCGTGGTGATGAAGCACAACATCGTCGCGTGCAATCCACCATGCGGCAGCGTGGCCGGACGCGCGCCGGTCGGACTCATGCCGGGCTGAATCATCCCCGCGCCTTTGCAGATGCCGCCGATGCGAACTTTTTTTCCGCCCAGCGAAAATTCAATCGCGATTTGCTTTGGACGCGAATCGCTGGTCATGATTGCTTCCGCCGCGTGATCCGCATTTTCCACAGCAGAGCCAAGCAACGTCGCGGCTTCAATGATGCCCGTGCGGACATTGTCCATCGGCATGGTGACGCCGATGCGCCCGGTCGAGCCGACGAGCGCCGAGCCTTTGGGAAAGTTCAGCGCGCGTTCGGTGAACGAAACCATTTCACGGGCGTCGCCCATGCCCTGCTTGCCGGTGCAGGCGTTGGCATTGCCGGAATTCACCACGACGACCTGCGCGGGATTTTTTTTCTTCACGCGCTCCACGCAGACTTTCACCGGCGCGGCACAGACCTGGTTCGTCGTGAACATTCCGGCGACCGTCGCAGGCGTTTCGGAAACGATGAGCGCAAGGTCACGCTTAGGGCCTTTGTTGGAGCCTTTGCCGGTGCCGAGTTTCTTGATGTCGCAAAACACGCCGCTGGCCACAAAGCCTTTGGGCGCGACGATGGAACCGGAAATTTCTTTGAACGATCTCATTTTTAAAAATTAAAATTGATTGAACCATGAAACCAAGGAAATGACAGAAAAAAACCAGCGGAGTTCATCTCAACTGTGGCCGGGATGACACGTTGGTGCCGCCTGGTCGCCAGCCAAGTCGGTGCATGAAGATCAGGAAAAAATCTTTCAACCCCGCAGAGCATCAATGAATGGGCGGCGGGGCAGACGCATTTCCAATCAGAACAAGCCGGCGTTTTTTTCAAGCTGGGATCCGTTAATGAAGCTGCCCGTTCCGTGTCTGTCAGATGAAAAAGAGGCAGAGACATGCTTGTCTCTGCCTCCTTTGAAGAGGGTTCAAACTGCGGAACTTTTCAGGCCAGCTTCCGGCGGAGTCCGATCAGCAGCGCCATGCTGGAAGTCAGCAGCAAGCTGGTCGAAGCGGCGTCCGGAGCACGGGAACTGCCCGGGGTAAAGGTCAGGTTGTCGATGTAGTGACCCCAGTCAGCTTGTGGCGCAACGATGTCAATGTAGCCAACACCGGTGTCAGCAACTGTAACCAGATGGTAGGATGAATCAGACGCGGCGGCCACGCTGAAACTGTTCAGCAGGAAGCCCCCCAAAGTATAGATGTTAAACAGCGTGTTGGCCCCCAATGAACCCGCCCCGTTGTATTGAAAGGAAATGCCCGAGGAGGCGGTGCTGAAAAGAATCCGGATGATCGCCGCCCGGTTTGCCCCGCTATGACCATAAAAGTTGGAGAGCGAGGTGGGTGCTGATGGCGGGGTGTTGTCTGCAAACAGTCCGTTGTTGGCCGCCTCAACATTGACCGGCGCACCGCTGCTCAAGAATCCTTGGAAGGTGACCCCCTGACCTGCATACTGGGTGGTCACGTCGTCCAAAGCGGCAAAGCCCTGGTCGTCAAAGGTGATGGTCACGGCACCCGCATTTCCGGCAGCCAAGGTGCCGATGAGACTCAATAACATTAATGTGCGTTTCATAATTTTATTATTCCTTTCTACTTTTTACCTTTATCACGCTGATTTGTTTTTTTGTCCGGTTTCTGCTTTCGGCGACATCCAAAATTCCGCCCCGTCAAATTTCAACCGCCAAACGTAATCAACATTAGCAGAATCCAGACCAAGCCAGAGCGGAGGCTGCGCCCGTTACATTTCAATGCTGCATATCAACCGCTTGCGTTGGCAGCACATTCTTATCTTGGATAGTTGTTCCAAACCGAAGCCTTGAGAAATGTAAAAAGTCCCGACAATTGTCGGTGCTTCTGACGCTCAGGCGAAATTCCTTGGGTGAAGGTTTGTAGGGTGCAAACCTCGGATTTCAAGGCGCGTGACCGGGATGCCTCAAGGAAAAAAGGTTCGGGGACGTCTTCGCTTCTGCGGCAGATGCGCCAACGAAATCGGTGGCCGAGGCTGCTTTTACGTTCGTGCGCCGGACGCCCCGCCCTCACCCAGCCCGTTCACGGAACGACCGGCACTTTGGATGAAATAAATTTGTTAATGCCCCCGGGTGGTTCGCGCAGCTCGTGGTCAAATCTTTTGCGCGTCAATTTCCAGCCGCACCATGCGGACTTGAACGTTGCCACCGGCGTCCGGCGGATGCCTGGCCAGATAGCGTTGCGTGACGGCGGCGATGAATTCCGCGCGCAGATTTTCCGGCACGCGCTGGACGTAGGGAATCCATGTCGTGTTCAGCCAGGTCGCGAAGCCTTTTGCTCCGTCGTAAGTGATGTCCTTCGGCGTGAGCTTGAGCGCGTTGATTCTGAAACCAAATTTCGGCAGCCATTTCTCGTAATCGCCGGGGGCGTGGAAAAAATACGGCAGCGGCATCCGGCGAAAAAATTTCCGCCATCGTTTCAGCCGCATCTCCGGTCGCAACACGAGAAAGACATCGTGGGCATTGCCTTTGCCGCCGCAGGAGACGACGAGCCGTCCGCCCGGTTTCAGGACGGAAGCCGCGCCGCGCAGAAATTGTTCGTGGTCGTCCACCCAGTGCAGCGCGGAGTTGGAAAAGACCAGATCGAACTTTTTCTTGAAACTGATCTCCCGCGCATCGCCGGTTTGAAATTTCAGATTTGAAATTTTAGCTGGTGGAAATTTCTTTTTTGCGAATGCGATCATTTCCACCGAGGCGTCCACGCCGGTAACTGAACCGCGAGGCACGGCATGGGCGATCTCCGCCGTCACTTTGCCGTCACCACAGCCAACATCAAGGATGTGTTCGTCGCCGCGCAGATGGAGTTTGGCGATGAGTTCGCGCGCCCAGGCGTGTTGCACGGTGGAGTTCGCGGCGTAGGCGGCGGCGTTCCAGACCGTTTTTGTAGCAGCCGGGGTCACGAGGCTCATTTCAATTTGGAAGCGGGAATAAAATTTGAGCCTCCTGACGTCGGCTGCTACGAGATTACACCAGCCCCGCCGTTTCCGGCCAGCCGCACAGGATGTTTAGGCTTTGCACGGCCTGACCGCTCGCGCCTTTGACCAGATTGTCCTCGGCGCTCATCACGATGAGCCGGCCCGTGCGCGGGTCGAGCCGCCACGCGATCTCGCAGACGTTGGTGCCAACCACATTTTTCGTGTCGGGCAGCGCCTTGCCTTCGAGCAGGCGGACGAACGGTTCGTTGGCGTAGGCGGATTGGTAGCACGCGGAAATTTTTTCGGCGAGCGCGGCCATTTCTGCCGCCGTGGAAAAATGTTTTTCCGGCGCGAGATACAGCGTGGTCAAAATCCCCCGGTTCACGGGAATTAAATGCGGCGTGAACTGGATGGTGACCTGGGTTCCAGCGGCGAACGAAAGCTGCTCCTCGATCTCCGACAAATGCCGGTGCTTCGGCACGCCGTAGGGGCGGACGCTCTCGTTACATTCGCAGAATAGATAATCCACCTCCGCCTTGCGGCCTGCGCCGGTGACGCCGCTCATGGAATCGGCGATGATGCCGGCGGTCTTGATGAGTCCGGCTTTGAGCAGCGGAATCACCGGCAGCAAAATGCTCGTCGGGTAGCAGCCCGGCGAGGCGATGAGCAAAGTTTTTTTGATCTCGTCCCGATAAATTTCCGGCAGGCCATAGACGGATTTTTTCAGCAGCTCCGGCGCGGGATGGTCGTGCGCGTAAAATTCCTTGTAAACTTCCGCGCTCTTGAGCCGGAAGTCCGCGCTCAAATCAATCACCGTGCAGCCGGCGGCCAGCAGCGGCACCGCAAATTCGGCGGCGACGCCGTGGGGCAATGCGAGAAAAACCACGTTCGCCTGCTTCGCGAGCAGTTCGGCGTTCGGGTCCACGAAGCGGAGCGTCTTGGATTTCGGGTGGCTGGCGAACTTGGGGAACACCTGCGCGAGCGTCTGCCCGGCGTTCTGGCGCGAGGTGACGGCCACGAGTTCCGCGTGCGGATGGTGCAGCAGCAGGTTGACCAGTTCTTCGCCGGAGTAACCCGACGCGCCGACGATGGCGACTTTTTTCGTTTTCATTTTTTAATCCTGAAAATTGAACAACAAAGGAACCAAGGAACAAAGTTTTTTCCGGCCTTGGTTGCCTGGTTTCTTTGTGGTTCAACAAAAAACCCCGCCAGCATTTGCCAGCGGGGTTTGAAAGTTTGCAGCGGATCAACGCTTGCTGAACTGGAAGCGCGCACGCGCACCCGGCTGGCCGTATTTCTTGCGTTCGCGTTCACGCGGATCGCGCGTGAGGAAACCTTCCGCCTTCAGCGCGGGGCGGAGGGTGGCGTCGAACTTCAGCAGCGCGCGGGAAATGCCGTGGCGGGTCGCGCCGGCCTGGCCGTTCGGGCCGCCGCCGACCACGTTCACGCGCACGTCGAGCTTGTCCGCCGTGCCGGTGACGGTCAACGGCTGGGAAACGGTCATGCGCTGGGTGTCCAGCGGAAAGTAGGCGTCAAATGCGCGGCCGTTGATGGTGATCTTGCCGCTGCCGGTCGCGAGGCGGACCCGGGCGATGGCGGTTTTGCGCCGGCCGGTGCCGAGAAATTCAATGAGGGTGGATTTAGCCATAACAAAAATTAGTTAGCCGGGGCCAGCACGGCGGGCGTCTGCGCGTCGTGATCGTGCTTGGGACCTTTGAAGACTTTCAGTTTGGTGAGCAGCACCCGGCCGAGGCGGTTCTTGGGGATCATGCCTTTGACGGCGTGTTCGATGAGCTTTTCGGGATTGCTCGCGCGAACCTGCTCGACGGTGGCGTATTTTTCGCCGCCCTTCCAGCCGGAATAGCTCATGTATTCCTTGGCCTTTTCTTTTTTGCCGGTGACCTTGACCTTTTCGGCGTTGACGACGATGACAAAGTCGCCGGCGTCGAGGTGCGGCGTATAGACGGGCTTGTTCTTGCCGCGCAAAATGTCGGCGACCTGCACGGCCAGACGGCCAAGGACAGCCCCATCGGCATCAATGACGTGCCACTTACGTTCATCCAGATTTACTTTCGGCAAATGCGTTTTCATTTCAAAATCCAATCAAATGGACGCGGAATCTAACAAATGGAGGATTGAAGTCAACAGGCAATTCAACTTGTTTTGGGCCGGTTTGGTTCAGCCCCAGCAAATCACGGCAGCTTGCCAAAATAAAAACTCACCGCGCCGGAAAATTCTCGGTCCGCGACCGTCGGCAGTCCCTGGGGGCCGCCGAATTTCGCCTCCTTGAATTTGCTGCCGATGGGCGGAATCGCGTCCAGCAATCCCAAGCCGCACTTCGGCACCGGTGCGAACGCCTTGGCCATGAGATTCGGCGGCGCAAATTCCGGCGTCAGCACCTGCACAAACGGCACGCCGCTGTTGTTGATCACGGTGACCTGGCCTTCCTTCGTGTCGAGCTGCAGCCAGCGCACGTTGGCAAAAAATCCTTTGAACTCGGGATAAATCCAGCCGCTCAATCCGGTGAGCGTGTCGTTGTAATCATTTTCCCAGACGCCCAGGGTCACGCCGCGCAGCCGGTTTTGCCAGACGCGGAACGGGCCGTCGCCCAGCCAGCGTTTGTGCGTCACCAGATTTTCCGGGTAGTCGAACAGCACGCCGAGAAAATCATTCGTGCCGTGGGCCGCATAGGTATAGCTGCATTGAATCCAGCCATTGCCGTTCACGCGCCAGAGGATGGATTTCAAGTCGCCGTCAAATTTCGCGGAAACGATGGCGTCCGGGCCGTCGTCGGTGAAATGGATTTCGCGCAACGTCGCGCTGCCCACCGCGAGGCGCGGGCCGTTGGTGAAGGAAAAATTCTGTGCGCCGCGCTGGACGCCGAGGAGCCGGCCGGTGTCTTTGCTGAAGGTCGCGGTCAGTTCGCCCGACTTCACTTCGATGACGCCGTTGGTTTCCGCCGGCAGGGCGTGATGCGTGGCGGGTTCCTGTGTGAGGCGGTGCGTGTCGTTGGATTTCAGCGGCCACACCCACGTCCACAATTCGCGGCCGCTCGGATCGTCCACGCGCAGCGCGAGCGCGTCGGCATTTTTGGACGTGGCGGGCGCGCCGATTTTCAAAACGCCTTTTTCGCCGGGCGCAATCGCGGGCGAATCCAAAACGCCTTCGCGGAGGACGGTGAACGGAGCGTTGGTCTTTAGTGGCGTCGCGAATTTCCGGAGCTGCCAGGAGAATTTGCAGGCGCGCGTGTCCGTGAAACTGAAATGATTTTCCACAGTGAACACGCCGTTCGTTTCACGCGCGACCTGGATGGGCGACCAGATTTCTTTGATCGCGTAAAAACTTCCCTCGCGCTGGCGATACGGGCCGACGATGCCGTCGGGCGCCTGGTTGCCCGCCACGTCCAGTTCGCCGGTGTCGGGACGTTTCACGCCTTCGTCCACCAAGGCCCAGATGAAGCCGCCGCCGAGCGTTTTGCTGGCGGTCATCATGCGCCAGTAGTCGTCCAGGCCCGCGCCCGCACCGCCGTCGTAGAGGCCATGCAGAAATTCCGTGGGCATATAAATATATTTCGCGGGGTCATTCGTTGCGACAATCTCCTGGTTGTTGGAATAATAAACTTTCCGTCCGCCGCTCGCGATTTCGGCTTTGTCATAGGCGAGATAATGCGCCGTGTTCACGCCGCTGAACGTCGCCCACGGATGCAGCACGCGCCGCTGCTGCGGATCGAGTTCGCCGTAAATCTTGTCGAGCGTGAGGTTGAAACCGCCTTCGTTGCCGTTGTCCCAAAATAAAATGGCCGGATGGTTCACATCGCGCACGACCATCTCGTGAACCAGCTTCGGGCCGATGTCGTTGTCGTAGTGATTATGCCAGCCGGCGAGTTCATCCAAAACGTAGAGGCCGAGTTCGTCGCACAGATCCAAAAACTGTTCGTCCGGCGGATAGTGCGACATGCGGACGGCGTTCATGTTCGCGTCCTTCATCGTGTTGATATCGAGCCGATGCACGGCCTCGCTCAAGCAGCGCCCCGAATCCGGCCAGAACGAATGGCGGTCCGCGCCCTTGAGAATCACCCGCTGTCCGTTGAGGTAAAGACCATCGCCCTCGCGCACCTCGAACGTGCGGAAGCCGAAGCGCTGGGTGACTTGATGGATGATTTTTCCATTTTGTTTCAGGCGGAATTCAGCACGGTAAAGATTCGGCGTCTCGGCAGTCCAAAGTTTTGGCGAAGGGATATGAAAGTTCAGAGTTGAAACCAAACCGATGGCACTGCCATTTGAAATTTTATGATGAACAGGATCGCCGACATTTTTCCCATCGAGCGTCTGGATTTGCACCTCCTCTTCCACGGCATCGGTAATGCCGATAATATTGATGAATATTTGCGCGGAAAATTGCCCGTCGGCCCGCGCATCAATCGCAACGCGCTGTATAAATTGCTGCGGCACGGCTTCGAGATAAACCGGACGGAAGATTCCGCCGAAGACCCAGTAGTCGGCCAGGCGTTCGGCTTTGTTGACGGACTCGTTCGCAGAATGTTTCGCGACGTTGACCTCGAGCAGATTGGTCGTGCCAAATTTCACGAGCGCCGTCACTTCGTATTTGAAACGGTAGAAACTGCCTTGATGAACTGGCCCGAACGACTGGCCGTTGAGTTTGGCATCCGTGTCCGTCATCACGCCGTCGAACACGAGGAAAACTCTTTTGCCCGACCAGTTTTCCGGCACAGAAAATTCATGTTCATAAAGCCCGCGTTCGTCCCAGGCATTGGTCAGGTCTTTTTTGTAATTCAGCGTGCCGAAGCCCAGCACGTCCCATTGCGACGGCACGGGCAGATTCGTCCAGAAGCCGGAGCTCGCGCCCGAGGTGCAGAAAAATTTCCACGGCACGGCGTCGTCCTTGCCGTGGCCGGAGAGGAACTGCGTCTCGGTTGGTTGGGCGGATGCTGAACTTGGCAATGCAAGGATCAACGCAACCAAAAATAAAAAAATTGGGGAACATCCAACATCCAACATCCAACATCCAACGCCCAAGGTTCCGCCAGCCGGTGCTTGATTGGATGTTGGATGTTGGATGTTGGATGTTGGATGTTTCTTCATTTTACCCTTTCAAATGCTGCCTGAATTCCGTCGGCGTCATGCCAGTATGATGCCGGAAGAAATGGCTGAAATAAAATTCGCTGGAGAAATTCAACTGGCCGGCGACGTCTTTGATCGAAAGCCGTTTGTCGGCGAGCAGCAGGCGCGACTGATCCAGCCGGGCGCGCTGGATGTGTTCGTGCACCGTGCCATGGCCGGATTTTTGGAATGCGGCGCGCAGGCCGGAATAGCTGACCTTGCCGACGACGGCGAGTTCCTTCGCTTTCCAGTCGCGAAGCGGATTCGCGGAAATGGCATTGAGGACGCGGACGACGGGTTCGGGCAGCTCGGCATGCGGCGAGTCGAGCAGGCTCCGGGTCATGAGCAGCTTGCCCAGCAGGTTGGTGATGACGACGTGCACCTGCCATTCCCAGCCGGAAGGCCGGCGGCGGACCAGGCGGAGCAGTTCCGTCTGCATCCGCGTGATGAAACGAAAATCGTCCACAATGAACTCCGGGTTTTCCTCGTCGTGCAGCGCCTCGTGCCAGAATTCCAGCCCCGGCCCGCCGAACCGGTAGCCGGTGATGGTGAGGTGGCGGCCGGCGGCGGGCAGATACGTGCGCGGCTTGCTCATGTCCACCAGCCAGACTTTTCTTCCGCGCTTCAGCTCGAAGCGGCTGGACTGGTGTTCGAGTTCGCCCTCGCCAGACTGCACCCAGAACAGATGCGCGCCGGGTTTTTCAAAACGTTCATGGCGGTCCGGCTGCGCCACGCGGCGCGAGCCGATGGAAAAAAGATGCCACAACAACCGCCGCGCCACCGGCGAGGGATCAACGAAAGTCAGCTTGTCCGTGGAGGCGGCGTGTTCGGCCATGACCAGTTCTTTAACAGACAAGCCCCCGGCCTGTCCATCATGTCCACTTCGCAGGCCAGGCATAAGTTCCGGGTTTGATGGTGAGCAAAAGATTTTTTTCGCCTTCGACCGCGAGGGTCGCCACGCCGGGCGCAAGTTCGCGCAGCACGGTCAGCCGCGCCCAGCCCATGCGCCGGACCAGTTCCGCCGCCGTCGCGCCGCCCTCGGCAAACACGCACGCCACGCATAGCCGCCGCAGCACCCGCTCGGCGACGCGCACGACATTTTCCGACAGCCGCCCCGCCACGGCCGCATCGCGCACCTGGGGCAGGCCGACGTTCAGGATGACCCGGGGGTGTGATTCCAGCCCGGCGACGACGCGCTGGGCCACGGCTTCCACCGCCGCCGGTGTGAACTCCGCGCCCCACGCCAGCTCCTGCGGCAGGGAAAACACCGGCGTCTTCCGCTGCCGCTGCGCCGCGACAAATTTCCGCGCCGCCTGCGTGGACGTGCCGACCACAAAAAATTCACGCTCCGCCGTGGTGGCACGCGCGTCCCGCCCGTGCGATCCGACCAGTTCATTTTTTGCAGCCTCGAAACTCACGGGCGGGACGCCCGTGCCACTATTCAGCAGCGCGTTGAAAAATTCCGAGCCGCCTGCCGGGAGCATTTTTGCATCGCAGCTGTCCGCCCAGCCTTGGACCTCTGCCGCCGTCTCCGCGTTGCCGATGAGGATCGTCCGGTCCGCCAGCGAACGATCGCCGTTCGCCACGCGCATGAAAAACTTTTCCGGAACTTTCACCAGCCGCAGCACCGATGACGAGCGCCGCGGAAAATGCGGGTCCTGCGCGAACTCCGTCTTGTGCAGCGGCCGCCCGCGCAAAAAATAATGGCCGTCCTTGATCGTCCGCCCCAGCGACGGATTGGCCGGCAGCAGCAGCGCGCGCTCCAGCTTGAGCTGCTGCATCACCGCCTCGATTTCCGCAGTCACCTGTCCGCGCAAAACCGAATCCACTTTTTTATAGATCCATTTTGCGCCCGCCAGGCGCAGCAGTTTCGCCGCCGCCGCCGCGCGCCGCGCGGCCTCCGCCGGCTCGCACGAGCGCGAGTCCGTGTCCACGCAGACCAGGTTTGGAGTTCCGCCTTTAGGCGGTCCGCCGTCCCGGGCCGCCTGAAGGCGGAACGCCGAACTGCCGAGCCAGATCTCCGCGCGCAGACCGTGGCGCAAACCCACCGCGCCGATTTCGGCGGCGCCGGTCAGGTCGTCTGCAATCACGCCAATCATATTGGATTCAAAAGTTGATGAACCGCAAAGAACGCAAAGAGCGCAGAGAAAAACTTTTCATCTGGAATCCCTCTTTGTGTTCTTTGCGTTCTTTGCGGTTAAATTTTTTCCGGTGGCGAGGTCTGCCGCAACCTTGATGGCGGAAAACAAACTCGTCGGATCCGCCTTGCCCTGCCACGCGATGTCGAACGCCGTGCCGTGATCCACCGACGTGCGGATGATCGGCAGGCCGAGCGTGATGTTCACGCCCGTGTCGAACGCCAGCATCTTGAACGGGATGTGCCCCTGGTCGTGATAGAGCGTGACGATGGCGTCGTATTTGTTCCGCTGGCCGGTGGTGAACACGGCGTCCGGCACGAGCGGCCCGGTCACGTCCAGTTTCTTTTTGCGCGCCCGCTTCACCGCCGGGGCGACAAATTTTTCTTCCTCGTGATTTCCAAAAAGCCCGTGTTCGCCCGCGTGCGGATTCAAACCGCAGACGCCGATGCGCGGCTCGCGGCGCAAAATCTGCCGCATCGTCTGCGCCGTGAGTTCGATGACATTCAGCACGCGCTCGACGGAAAGTTTTCCGGGAACCTCGTGGTAGCCGATGTGCGTGGTGACCATGCTCACCGTGATTTTGTCCGAGTAGAGCATCATGCAACTGCGCTTCGCCTTCGTGAGCGCGGTGAAAATTTCCGTGTGGCCGGGAAATTTCACGCCGGACAGGTTCAACGATTCCTTGTGGATTGGGGCCGTAACGACGCCGTCAATTTTTCCCGCCAGTGCTGCTTGAATCGCGCGTTCAATGTAAATATAGCCAGCCCGTCCGCACGCGGCGGAGACCTTGCCCGGCTTGATTTTCCGCGCGTCAATCGCGCCGCAGTCCACGATGAGCGGGGCGGTGATGGCGGAAAAGTTGGCGAATTCAGCAGCAGAGACGATGCGGAACGAATCATCCTCATCCTTCATGCTCATCCTCATCCTCGCTGTTTTTGAGGATGAGAATGAGGATGACGATGAGGATGATTTTCTTACGCGTTCCAGCACGCCCGCGTCACCAAACAAAACCGGCGTGCAGATTTTCCGCACCGCCGGCGCGCGCAGCGCCCGCAGGCAGAGCTCCGGGCCGATGCCCGCCGGGTCGCCCATCGTCAGCCCCAGAATCGGTTTTGCGCTCATAGGATTCCGTTAAGTAAATGGAGCGGCTCCATCAGGCTGCGGATTTTTTCCACTTCGTCCGGCGCCAGCGAAAACAGCGGCGGCAAAACCGCCGGCGCGCACAGCCCGCGGCAATGCACCGCCGCCTTCAACGCGGCGAGCGATTCGTTCAACGTCCGCCCTTTTTGGTAGAGCGCCGCCACGCTG
>JAYVCM010000384.1:0-5066 GCA_043749955.1 Limisphaerales bacterium
GCCGATGACCACGTCCGGCTTGCGCTCAATCGCCAGCGCGAGCAGTTGGTTGAACAGCCGCCGGAATTTCAAAATATTTTTCAGCACGTCCGTGATGCCCACGACCGAGTGCTGCGTCAGGTCGAACGCCAGCTCCACGCCGGCGGCGGCCATCTTCGCGCCGCCCGCGCCGAAGAAGAGTGGCGAGGATGAAGGATGGAGGGTGGAGGATGGAAGTTTTTCAAGCAGCGCGGAAACCAGTTCCGCCGCGAGCAAATCCCCGCTCGCCTCCCCGGCGATGAGCATGAAGGTTTTTGGTTTCACACAATCATTTCAACGCAAAGACGCAAAGTTGCAAAGGCCCAAAGCAAATCATTTTCATCTTGGCGTCTCGGCGCCTTTGCGTCTTTGCGTTAATTTCTTTGGCTGTGAAAAGTTCCGCCTGACCGACGACGGCGAGATAATTGATGACCGAAGTGTCACGGACGACTGCGGGCATACGCGAGGTCTTCGTCGAGTTCCTTTTGACCGTAGTGCATGGGGATGCCACGCTCAGCAAGATTGTCATTCAGATCAAGCCGGCTCATGCCCGCAAGTTCCGCCGCCTTGCCAAGACCCAGCGCGTTTTGCGCATAAAGCGCCGCCGCCAGCTCCAGCTTCAGGCGCGGTCCGGCCTCGGCGGGCGTGACGGGCAACGCCTCGTGGATGTTGTTCGGAAGGTCGGGCGTGATGCTCATGGCTATTTTTTACACCCGTTCCGCCGATTAGTAAAGCCGCCCGCGCCGCAGAAAACCGGCGAGGCTGGAGGATGGGGGTGGAGGATGGAAGTTTTTCGCGCAGCGCGGAAACCAGTTCCGCCGCGAGCAAATCCCCGCTCGCCTCCCCGGCGATGAGCATGAAGGTTTTTGGTTTCACGGAAGAGCTTTTCTATTTTTCTTCCACGGCTTTCCAACCGGCGGCCTCAACAAAAAGCGACCGGTGGCCGACGTTTTCGGTGGCGACGCGCCCGCCGATGGACAATGCCTGCGCGGCAAGAATGACATCGCCGTCCAGCGCCTGCGGATCGGCGGTGGGGCGGCTGCGGCGGCGGGCGCGGATGAAAGAAACCACGCCGGGGAAATTTTACCCGCACCTGCGGGCAGAAGGCAAACCGGCCAAGGTGGCGCAGACGGCGGTGATGCGCAAACTCCTCCTGCAAATGAACCGCGTCCTCAAAGAACACGCGCTCGTCGCCCAAGCCAAAACCAAAATCCAAACCGCATGATTTTCCATTGCTTTTGAACACCGTTGCTTCCCTCGGATCTGCCTTCATCCGATTTCGGCGAGACGAGGAGGCGAGGGAGAAGAAGCGGCGGCGGTGCTGGATTTGGTTTATTAATTTTCATCCCAAGCCGCGCAGTGGAAGGACAGAATGTTGATGGCAGAATCATGTTCCCGAGTCTCGGTCTGAAATTATTCTGCCATCAATCATTCTGTCAGCCTTTCCAATCCATCCGAATCCGGCGCGGGGAAATTAGTCAGAGCCTCGTCACGTCGGCTGCCACGTCCGATTTGCTTTTCGCGGGCTTTGGCTGGTGGGCGGCTAATCTGGTTTTCATTCTGCTTTTTTCCCGGCGGCTGGTCGTTTAATTTATTCCCATGATCCGGGTGCAGTCAGAAAAACTTTTTGCCGAGGCGTTGAAACATATTCCCGGCGGCGTCAATTCGCCGGTGCGCGCGTTCCGCGCCGTGGGCGGCAATCCGTTTTTCGTCAACCGGGCCGGCGGCTCCAAAATCTGGGACGTGGACGGGAATGAATTGATTGATTACGTCTGCACCTGGGGGCCGGCCATCCTCGGCCACGCGCATCCGAAAATTATTTCCGCCGTGAAGGCCGCCGCCGAACACGGCACGAGCTTCGGCATCCCCAATCCGCTGGAAGTCACGATGGCGAAGCTCATCTGCGAGCTGGTGCCAAGCGTAAAAAAAGTCCGCCTGACCAGCAGCGGCACGGAGGCGTGCATGAGCGCCATCCGGCTGGCGCGCGGGTTCACGCGGCGCGACAAGATCATCAAGTTCGACGGCTGCTATCACGGCCATGTGGATTCGCTGCTCGTCAAGGCGGGCAGCGGCGCGCTGACGTTCGGCCAGCCGGACAGCGCGGGCGTGCCGGCGGCGTTCACGCAGCACACCATCGTCGCGCCATTCAATGATTTTGACGCGGTGAAAAATATTTTCGCCGCGAACAAAAATCAAATCGCCGGCATCATCGTGGAGCCGGTGCCGGGCAACGCGGGTTTGTATCTGCCGAAGCCGGGCTATCTGGAGTTTTTGAGCGAGGTCACGAAGGCGGACGGCGCGCTGCTGATTTTTGATGAAGTGATGACGGGCTTTCGGCTGGCACGCGGCGGCGCGCAGGAACGGTTTCACATCGCACCGGACTTGAGTTGTTTCGGCAAAGTCATCGGCGGCGGGCTGCCGGTGGGCGCGTTTGGCGGGCGCGCGGAGATCATGGATTATCTCGCGCCGCTCGGCCCGGTGTATCAGGCGGGGACGTTGAGCGGGAATCCTATCGCGCTGGCGGCAGGGCTGGCGGCGCTGGAGGAACTCTCAAGTGCGGAATGCGGAGTGCGGAGTGCGGAAATAATTTCCGCGCGCACGACCTCCGCAGAAATTCCGCACTCCGCACTCCGCATTCCGCACTCAAACGCCTACCAGCAACTCGAGGCCCTCGGCGCGCAGCTTGAAGCGGGCATGACGGACGCGGCGAAGTCCGCCGGGGTGCCGGTGACCTTCAACCGTTGCGGCTCGATGTTCTGCGGCTACTTCACGGGCGCGCCGGTCCACAACGTGGCGGATGCGATGAAGAGCGACCGCGAGAAGTTCAAGAAATTTTTCCACGCGATGCTGGACGAGGGCGTTTATTTTGCGCCGTCGCAGTTTGAAGCGGGCTTCATTTCCACCGCACATACGACCGCAGACATCGAACAGACGGTGCGCGCGGCGGCAAAGGTGTTGCGCGGGCTGTAACCTTTCGGGCAGGCTGGCGTCTCATTCACCAATCCGCCGCATCAAACAACGGCGGTTTTGCAACCAAACCAAACAAACAAATATGAAATTGAACCAGACATTGATGATTGCCGCGCTGATGGCCGGCAGCCTGTTTACGGCCGGCACGTTGTCGGCACAGGACGCACCCAAGGACGCGCCCAAAGACAAACCAGCCGCCGCTCCCGGCGGCCCCGGCGGCCCCGGAATGCGCGCCGGACGGCCTGACTTCGAAAAGGAACTCAGCCTGACGGAAGACCAGAAGCCGAAGTTCAAAGAAATCCAGAAGTCTGCCATGGAAAAAATGCAGGCCCTGCGGAATGACACCGCCATGTCGGCGGAAGACAAACGGGCCAAGCGCAAGACCATCCAGGAAGACCAGACGAAAGCCATGAAGGCGTTGCTCACCGAGGAGCAGTTCCCCAAGTGGGAAAAAATGTCGCAAGGCTTGCGCCGTGGCGGACCCGCCGCCGCGCCGAAGACCGACGCCGCGCCCAAGGCCGACGCCAAGCCGGACGCGAAGAAGTAAAAAGTAATTTGTGGGGACAATCAACCGGGACCGCCGCAAGGCCGTCCCGTTTTTATTTTTGCGCGCCGCCTGGGAGCGCCCACGCCACCCATTTAGTTTTTCCAAGACATAATCCCGGCCCCATCACGCAAAAAAAATCACCCGCGCCGGATCGCCGTTTGCGATTGAGCCGGACAGCGGCTGCATCCTTGGGCGTGGCCCAGATCAAATCTTGGGGCGCGGTTCTTCGCTTGGTTTCTTTCCGCCCGCTGCTTAACTTTGCAGCGCATGTCGCCGCCCAATCCACTTTTCAAATCCGCCCGGCCGGTCATCGCCATGATCCATGTCGGCGCGCTGCCGGGCACGCCCGCCAGCCGGTTTACGCTGGCGGAAATCGAGGCGCAGGCGGTGCGCGAGGCGAAGCTTTATCGCGCGGCGGGCGTTCACGGATTGATGCTGGAAAACATGCACGATACGCCGTATCTGCGCGGGCACGTCGGGCCGGAAATTGTCGCGAGCATGGCGCTGATCGCGCGGGCGGTGAAAGTGGCGGGCGGCCTGCCGTGCGGCATCCAGATTCTCGCGGGCGCGAACACCGAGGCGATGGCGGTGGCGCACGCGGCGGGATTGGATTTCATCCGCGCGGAAGGATTCGCGTTCGCCCATGTGGCGGACGAAGGCATCATCCAGTCTTGCGCGGCGGAGCTGCTGCGCTACCGTCGGCTCCTCGGCGCGGACAACGTGCAGGTCTGGGTGGACGTGAAAAAAAAGCACAGCGCGCACGCGATCACGGCGGACGTGGGCATCGGCGAGACGGCGCACGCGGTGGAATTCATGCGCGGCGACGTGGTGATCGTGACCGGCGCGGTGACGGGGGATGCGCCGCAAAAATTGGATGTGCTGGAAGTCAAAGCCAAGACGCAGTTGCCGGTGTATCTCGGCTCCGGCGTGACGGCGGCGAACTTGAAACAATTTTTTACGGCGGCGGACGGTTTCATCATCGGTTCAGAATTCAAGGCGGGCGGGCATTGGTCGCGCGCGGTGGATCCGGAGCGCGTGGCCGGCTTCATGGCGGTGCACGCCCGGCAAACCCAATCAGCAAAATGAAAAAACTTTTCCAATCGCATCCCAAAGTGTTCATCGGCGTGGTTCATCTCCAGCCGTTGCCCGGCGCGCCCCGACACGAACAGACCATGGCGGACATCATCAAATTTGCGGTGGCGGATGCCGTGGCCTACGAACGCGGCGGCGGCCACGCCCTCATCATTGAAAATTTTGGCGACGTGCCGTTCACCAAAACCAGTGTCGCGCCCGAAACCCTCGCTGCGATGGCCGCCGCCGGATGTGCCGTGCGCGCCGCCGTGAAACTGCCCATCGGCTTCAACGTGCTGCGCAACGATGCCCGCGCCGCGCTCGCGCTGTGTGCCGCGTGCGGCGGCGATTTCATCCGCGTCAACGTCCACAGCGGCGCGATGCTCACGGATCAGGGAATCATCGAAGGCGATGCCTACCACACCTTGCGCGAGCGCGGGCGCGTGGCGCCGGGCGCGCA
>JAYVCM010000385.1:0-3126 GCA_043749955.1 Limisphaerales bacterium
CAGATCGGTTCGCCCGAACACCGCGCCGTCGCGCGCGAATGTGTCCGCCAGTCGCTCGTGCTGTTGCGGAACGAACAGCAAACCCTGCCGCTGTCGAAAGGAGTCAAGCATCTGGCCGTGGTCGGCAAGGCGGCGGATGATCTGGGAATTCAGTGCGGCGGCTGGACGATTTCCTGGCAGGGCGATTCCGGCGCGGTGACGCATGGCGGCACGACGTTGCTCGCCGCGATCCAGCAAACCGTTTCTAAAAATACGGAAGTCACCTTCTCGCCGGACGCGGAAAATTTGCGCGGGGCCGAGGCCGTCATCGTTGTGGTCGGCGAAATGCCTTACGCCGAAATGAAGGGCGACCGCAATGATTTGAGCCTCGCGCCCGGCGACGCCGCCCTGATTGAAAAAGCCAAAGCCGCCGGCGTGCCGGTGGTGACGGTGCTGTATTCCGGCCGGCCTTTGGTGCTCGGCACGGCTTTGGAACACAGCGATGCGTTCGTGGCCGCGTGGCTGCCCGGCACCGAGGGCAAAGGCATGACGGACGTATTGTTCGGCGATTTCAAGCCGGCCGGCAAGCTGCCGCGCCATTGGCCGCGTGACAATTCGGAGTTGAACAGCCTTGCGGCGGCGGGAATGAAGCCGTTATTTTCAGCCGGGTTTGGCCTGACGTGCGATACGGGTGCGAAACTGAAAAATGTCAAGGTCGCCACCGCCCATGATTAAAAAAATCAAAGCCTGCATTGGAATTGCCTGCTGTTTGTCCGGCGGGATGGCGTCGGTGTCCGCCGCCAATGTTCTGTCCAATCCCGGTTTTGAATCCGACCCGCCCGGACAAAGCCAGAATCTCATCGGCTGGACGTGGTATGGCCAGCCGTGGGGAAACACGTTCAATGAGACCGGCGCGGACGCGCGCAGCGGCAGTAATTTTTTCAAAGTCTTTCAAGGCTTCACCGGCAGCGTGAATTACAACGGCGTTTATCAGGATTACATCTCCGGGCCGGGCGCGGCTTACACGGCGGACGGCTGGGCCAAAATGCTTTCCACGGACGCGCTCACGGGTCAAAACGTGGCTTGGATGGAAGTCACTTTTCGCGATGCCAACGCGGCCACGCTGGCGCTCTATCGCTCCAGCCTGATCACCTCGAATAATTTTCCGAAGAACACCTGGATCAATCTGCCGGTCACGAACCAATACAATCCCAATACGTTCGTCATCACGAACACTGCGAAGTCGCTCGTCGCGCCGGCGGGAACTTATTTCGTGCGCTATCAAGTCGTGTTGCAGGGCGACGCGGCGGGTTCCAACGGCTCGGTTTATTTTGACGACTTGAATTTGAACCTGACGAGCGCCGCGCCGTATGGCGACTGGAACATTGTCTGGAGCGACGAGTTTAACGGCACGAACATCAACCCGAACACCTGGACTTACGACCTCGGCAACGGCGGCTCCAATCCGGGCTGGGGCAACAGTGAACTGGAATTTTACACGAGTCGCACCAACAACGCCTCCACTTCCGGCGGCCTGCTCCATATCGTCGCCAGAAAAGAATCCACCAACGGATTCAGCTACACGTCTGCCCGGATGAAAACGCAGGGCTTGGCCGCTTGGAAATACGGACGGTTTGAATGGCGCGCGCGCTGCCCCGCCGGCACCGGCTTCTGGCCCGCGCTGTGGTTTCTGGGAACGAACATCACCACGGTGAGCTGGCCGGGCTGTGGCGAGATAGACGTGATGGAAACCAGCGGCGCGGCGCTGACGAATGTGCAGGGCAGCCTCCATTCCGGCGGCGCGAACGGCGACCCGACGGCGATTTATACGTTTCCCGACGGCGGTTCCGTGGCCAGCTTCCACACCTACGTTCTGGACTGGAGCACGAATGCGTTTTTATTTTATGTGGACGGGCATCTTTACCAGTCGCAGTCCAGTTGGACGAGCAGCGTCGGCAGTTATCCGACCCCGTTCGACAAACCGGCGTTCATCATCATGAACCTGGCGGTCGGCGGAAATTATGTCGGCAATCCAAGTGTTGCCACCATCAACGCCAACGGTGGATTTCCCGGCGACCTGCAAGTGGACTATGTGCGGGTCTTGAGCCAGACCGCCCCGCTGAAAATTTCCCTGACGCGCACCAACAACACCTTGCAAGTTTCCTGGCCCAGCAATGTCGTGGGCCACTTGCAGGCGCAGCTCAACTCCGGCGGCGCCGGTCTGGGAACGAACTGGTCCGACCTGACGCAATCCACCAATCCCTCCAGCATCAGTCCGACCAACCGCAGCGGCTTTTTCCGGTTGCAGTCGCCGTGAGCGATCTGGGTGGTGGCACGCGCGTCCGGCCCGTGCGTTTCAGCCCCAGAGCCATGATCCTAAATCCGGCAGTTGAATGGCCACAAAAAGGCACCCGCAGCACAAAACAAAGGGAGAATTCACAGAACCAGCTTACTGATTTCTTCCCCGGTTGGGGGAAGGCTTTCATCGCCAAGCAACGCTTTCTCGACTCATGCCATTTCCCAATGACAAACGGCAGATTGGCGGCTGGTAGGGCGGCGCTGCCGCGCCGCTTCCCCGCACCGACTGCGATTCACGCCAGCGTCGCGGCAGCGACGCCCTACCAACGCCCCGATTGTTTTTGAGAATTGGTATCAGATCCATCGGCGGAAGAAAAAGGCCGCCCGAATGGGGCGGCCTTGGTGAAAGAAAAACTTAAACGGTGCGGCTTACTTGCGGCGACGAATCACCAACATGGCGGCAGTCAATCCGGCCAAGGCGATCGTGCTTGGTTCCGGGACGGGGGCGGCGGTGAGGATGACCGAAGGTATGGAGAGAGGATCGCCAGCCCAAACGTCCGGTCCGATGGTCTCAAAGCCAAATTGCACGTGACGTAACGGATCGGCAATGGTGGCGAGACTGATGCTGAACAACCCCGGAGTAAGCGCAACGGTCGTGCTGACAAAGGACGAAAAGTCCGGGGCAAAGTCTTTGATGAAGGCCACGCTCGTCCAACCATGTCCGGCAGCGTCCACCGGCAAAAAGGCCAGCGTGTCGCTCAACACCGAACCAGTGAAGGTCACCGTGGTTCCCGCCAGCGGACCATTGAATTCCTGGTAAAAGCTCGCATCCATGATTTTGTTGCCGAC
>JAYVCM010000386.1:0-5691 GCA_043749955.1 Limisphaerales bacterium
AGGGCAACTTTTTGTGATAATTCGGACATAGTTATTAAAAGGTGGTGAAGTAAAATATGTAGCAAGGCCCAACCGGCAACGCAATGATTGAAACTTGTTGAGAGTTTTATGAGTTGAGAGTTGAGAGTCCGCGCTCTCAACTCTCAACTCACCACCTCTCAACTGATAAACCTCTCAGCTCAGTCAACGTAAAGGACGCAGGCAACCGTCACACGGACCACGCGGCCGGAGCACGGCATTTATGCCGCTTCAACATCCGCACGGAATGATGGGTTCAGATGAATCCGGTGCCGCCAGCAATTCGCATGGTGAAGCGGCATAAATGCCGCGCTCTGGCCGCGGTTCAACCGCATGGATCCGGCTCAAACCGCCGGTTCAAAACACATTATTATTATCCCACTGTAATTGTGTCCATGTGGCGACCGCATCCGTGAACTTGACGCCATGGACACTGTAATCGCCGTAGAGAACATTCATCGCTTTGCCAGACCCATGACGCCAATCCAGATAGTGGGGCGTCGCGGCAGTGGGCGCGAGCAGATCGTTACGACAACCCAGTCCGGTGGACAGCGCCCAATCAATGTGGCTGCGGCAGGAGTTGGAACTGGAGCCGCCGTTTTGGACGTTCAAGCATTGGGCTTCCACCACCAGAATGGCGTCCGTAGGCGCGGTAAAACGAAAGACGGCTTTGCGGGGAATATCTTCCTGCGTGGCCTTGCCATTGGCCGGATTGATGCCGTTCATAGAACCGGCGGCGGAATAGGTGTTTGATAACTCGTCAGGCCCACTCAAAATTGTTGGCCCGGAGTTGTTCGGACTGCCATACTTGGCCGAGGGACAAATAAAAACCTTGTTTGCCTGAGCGGCAAACGAAGTCCCCTGCTGTTTCAGATATGGCCCAAGAGCTTTATGCCAGCCAATGCTGGGACTGGTGACATCGCCCGGGATTTGATAGGTAGTAATGGCTGGGAACTTCTCATTGTAGTCCGTGGTGTAGAGCGCCAGACCGATTCCCTGTTGCTTCATGTTGGAGACAGACGATATCTGCCTGGCTTTCTCCTTGGCTTTCGCCAGCGCCGGCAGGAGCATGGCGGCGAGGATCGCGATGATGGCAATGACCACCAGCAGTTCAATCAGGGTGAAGCCGCGCTTGGCACTGGCTGGTGCTCTGGTCAAATCAACTTGGAATTTTTTTATCGTTTTCATAATCAGCATGGTTATAAAGTTATAAGTGGCGGGGATGCCGTGAGGCATCCCCGGCCGGTGGTTATCACGGGTTCTTCAACCGAAAGAACACCGTGGGGTTCGCCGGATCGTTCGTCACGCCCACCCCGCTGGCGCCGCCGCCCGGATGATCCGACCAGTTGGTCGAGAGTCCAACCCCCAGCGTGTTGGTCTGCGATTGCAGATGAAAGCTCGCATTCGTCCAGGTGAAGGTCAGGACGTTTCCGGCCTGCGAAAAATTCAGCGGCGGCGGGGTGACCACCGCGACCACGACCTGGATGGAGCCGTCCACCGCCAGATTATTTTGCCACGCCAGGCCGGCATCGAGCGCCGGCAGGCTCACGCTGGTGAAACCGACCGCCGCCTGGTTGAAGAGCTTGAAGTAGCTGCCCAGAACCAGGTTCGTGCCGTCGTTGTTCACCGTGAGGGTTGCGCCGCTGACGCTCAACGTGCCGCTGACGACCAGCATGTCGTTGGTGGCCAGGAGCACATAATTTGTAATGGCGCCAAACTCGTTGGTCGTGTTCGCGTTGAGAAGATAATTGGTGGTGTTCAACTCGAACGAGCCATGCACGCCGCTGTTCAAGGTCACGTTGTTGTTGACGGTGAACGTGCCGATGTTGCCGCCGCCGCCGGGCAGGAGTGAACTCCCGCCAACCATGACCAGCGGGCCGGCCAGCGTGCCGCTGCCGCCAAGCGAACCCACGTTGATCAAGGTGGTGCCGGTGTAGGTGCTCGCGCCGTCAAGCTGCAATGTCGTGGCCGTGGGAACCGCCGAGTTGGTGCCATTCCAAGTCAACCCACCGCTGCCGCCGCCGCTCAATAGATTCTGGCGGATATGGATGCTGTTGGTGTTGGATCCGTTCAGGGTCACGCCGCCGCTCTTGATGAATACGTTCGTCATCCCCTGTAGGAAACTGCTGGACGCGGTATCAAAGGCATTGATGGTCGCGCCATCCAGATTAACCTCGGTGATGGCCCGGCAGTTGGTGGATGGCGGACTGATTTGATTCAACGTCACCTGGCTGCCGCTCTGCAAGTTCAAGCGGGCGAGCGCGCCGCCGCCGGCATTGTTGGTATTGGAGTAACCCATGGTCACTGCGTCCGCAATCAATGTGCCACGGACATCCACGATGTTGGTGCTGCCCGAGGGCGAAGATGTATCGCCAAGGCGGAGGCGGTAATACCCGTTGGCGTTACCCACCGCTAGGGAGCCGCCGTTTGTGATAAAAAGGCTGGCGGTTCCATTCGCGACCTGGCTCTGGACGCGGAAGTTGGGATTGTTGGCTCCAATGACAGAGACCGTGCCCCCATCAATGATCAAGCTGCCATCATTGACCCTCGAGTCGTTTGCGAGCTGAAGAAAGGTGTTCGCAGTGTTCAGCAGCCGCAACGTGCCGGGACCTTCCTTTCCAGTAAAGCCGCCGCTAGACGAAGTGAACGGGCTGGTAAATACAACATCGCTGGGGCAGATAATGGTCTCGTCTAAACCCGAACTATTTACAATCGGCCCGGAACAGGTCAGAAGGCCGGCCCCGGTATTGCCGAGGGTAAAACTTGAATTGGCGCTTTGGATGGAGAGAGTGTTGGTCAACGTGCGCGGGCTTGCGTCCGGTGTCAGGACGCCGTTTACTTTAAAGACCAGCGGGCCGGTGCCCAAAACATTGTCCCCGCCCAGGATGATCCACCGGGTCGCCGCCGCCCCACCGGTGATGATATAGGTGCCGCCGGAGTAGTTGTTGGCACCCGACATCGTCAATTCGCCACCGCTCTTGTTCAACCTGATAGCCCCGCCGGATCCCTCGTCAATCCGGCCGGTGAATGTCCCGCCATCCACGTCGTTCGCCCACGACTGGAGAACGACCGGTTGTGATGAGCTGTTGGTGATCACGCCGCTGCCATACAACGCGCCGATGTTTTGCGAGAAGCCGTTCAAGTCCAGCGTGGCGTTGTTGGTGAGCACCGCGCCGCTGTTGCCCGTCCCGCGGCCGATGGCGTTGGCGATGGCCGTCCGCAGCGTGCCCTGCCTGATGGAGGTAAAACTCGTGTAGCTGTTGGTGGTGCCGAGGATGAACAAACCGGGACCATCCTTGTGGAGTCCGCCGCTGGGGTTCGCCTGAAACCCGTTGACGCCGTCGTTGGTCAGCGTGTAAGTCTTGGCGTTGTTGCTCACCGTGATGCTGAACGGCACCACATTCGTCGCGAGGGTGATGACGTTGGTGAAACCGGTGTCGTTAAACAGCACCGGCAGGCCGTTTGCGAAACTGGCCGGTTGGGAGGCCGTTGTATCAGTCCAGTTCGTAGTGACACCGATGTCCCATACGCCCACTAGAGTGGCATTCGTCTTGCCGGTCCACACCAAGGCGGGAACCGAGGAGACAACCAGTTGCCACTGCTTGGCACCAGTGTTGTTTGTCAAGTAAGCCGCAACTCCCGCGGGGATTGCGTTGGTGACCAACGTTCCGCCCCCGGCAATGTTACCGTCATACTGAATCAACGGGATGGTGCCCGGGGAAAGGCCCGAGCCGGTGACGGTTAGATACACCGTGCCGTTCAGGGTCAGATTGGTGGCGTGCACGACGGGCACTGCGGGATTGCCAAACGATCCCAAGGCGATTGCCAGCGTGTTTGTGTTCAGCGCTCCAGTCGTGTTGGTAAGATTCAAGCTCGAAGTGTTAAATGTCGTGCCAACCGAGCCTACCGACACTTGTAGTTGCGCACCGTCGGCCACTGTGTAGGAACCGCCCCCAATGCTCCAGGTCTTGACGGTAAAATTACCTGCGTTGACTATGGTCGGCCCGGTGTAGGTGTTGGAGGCGCTCATGACGGTCGAGCCGCTGCCATTCTTGATCACCCCGCCCGTGCCGATGATGTTTCCGCCGTAATGCGTTCCGGCTGGCGTAGAGAAACTATTTGTCCCCGGTCCATCCAACGTGAGCGTGAAGTTCGAGATATTGAGGAAAGGATTGGCAGTGAGAGCGTCCAGTGTCCGATACTTGATCGGCTGGTTCGTGTCCATATTCCAGATGGTCGCATTGGTGCCCAATACCATCTGACCCCGGAATTCATTGATCGGCGGGTTTGGCACGTTATTAGCCGTATCTGTTCCCGTGACGTTGCCCACATTGTTGGTGATGCCTCCCGCACCGAGAATGATTCTGTCCGAACTTGAATTGACAATTACTATTAACCATCCATTGCAGGTGAAAGTCATCGAGTGCGCCCACAAGGAATTAGTGGGCCTCGAATTCAGGGTGTTTTGTGTTGCAACATAGGTTCCGAACACGAGGTCGTCCCCGGGTGCGCTGAAGTTGGGCAGAGTCGTGGTTCCGCCGCCCGTGGCATTTGGCGACCAATTAACTAATGTGGGCCACTGTCTGGTTGCTGTGGTGTTGCCGTTGCCTTGCCAGTAAAACGTGGCCGCTTGAACGGCCATGGCCGAACCGAAAAGACAAAGCAGCAGAGCCAGTCGCAGCCGGGCGAGGCGGGGGGGATGACTGATGGTTTTCATTTTTTTGGGCGGTTCAATGACTTGGGTTTTTCTGGGGTCGTAAAAAAATAGCACACCTTGCCGTTTCGTCTTGTCGGATAAAAAGAGGACAAGCGTGCAGCGGGAGGTTTTTTAAGGGCCTCGGGTTCATGGCGTCACCACCCGATAAAACCGGAAGGGATGATTCGTCGCCTGCTGGTCGGTAAAATTAAATGCCCCGCCGCTGAACGTGCCGGTGACCGTCGGCGTCCAGTTGCTGAATGGCTGCGCCAAGTTGGTCGCGGCCAGAAGACGGTAGCCTGCGCCGATCGGCCCGGTTCCGGACAACGTGAAGCCACCGCCGGCGTTCTGGAAAAAATTGGTGAATTGTGGCGGCGCCACCGACACGAACAGCAACTGCGGACGGCGCGCGGGGTCGGCGTCCTCGCGCGAGGCATAGCTCGTCACCCCGGAACCGCCGATGTTGCTGAGCGAGAATAATTCCAGCGAGAGCTGCCCGTCGCCGGCCAGCGTGGCCTGAACCTGTGGCGTCACGACGAATTCCACCGGATTGTTTGGAGCGGGGATCCAGGTGGCAAACCGCCTGCCGCCGCCGGGTTGATTGGTCCAATTGATTGTGCTTTCGTTCCAGGTGTTGCTGGTGGCGAGCGTGACGCCATTCTCATATCCGTTCGTGCCGACGCTCACCGGCGTGAGCCGGATGCGCGCCTGCAGGAAATTCGTGGAGCTGCCCGCGAGATTCCAGCGCAAATACGCCTGACGCTGAACACTGGCGGAACCCGTCTTGATTTGGAGCGTGGTGGTTGCGCCAAAGTTGGTGCCCGCATTGGTGCCGTTCCAGACGTAAGCGTCGGCCACGGGCAGGATGGAATTAGTGCAAAGCAATTGCGCCGGCGCGACCTGAAATTCAAGCATCGCCCAGTCAATGCCCACATCACCGGCAATTGCCAGATTCAGTTGCCCGTCCGCGAGCAAGT
>JAYVCM010000387.1:0-13753 GCA_043749955.1 Limisphaerales bacterium
CTGACGTAGGGCAGGCATACAGTCCCGCTCGGAGCGGGATTCACGGGGCTTACCAGCCCCGTGTTCCCCTGGAAGCTGGCCGCACTTTACCCAACGGCAAAACCGGCGGCTGGCAAGCCGCCGGCATCCCGCTCCGAGCGGGACTGTAAGCCTGCCCTACGCTGCGGACGGCTTTAGCGCCGCTGTCCGAGCCGGCCAAGGATTTTTTTGTGCGCGCTGGTGAAGGCAAGCTGGTGGAGCTGCGCGCGCGTGAGCCATTTTCCGTGGAACGCCGGGCACCGTCCCGGCACGTTGACAGCCTGACTCCCGTTTCGAGCCGGGACGGTGCCTAGCGTTCCGGCGCGCAAATGCGCGAGTTCCGCGCGCCAGGCCTCCAGCGTGATGCGGTAACGCGTGATGGAATGTTTGATGGTGCACAGCGGCTCAAGTTTTTGAGGGCGCGGGAACTGGCCTGGGAGCGTCGGCGTCCCGCCGGCAAGTCCCGCAAGAAAAACATCCGCCACCCGACGGCGGGACGCCGGCGCTCCCAGCGGCAGTGCCGGCGCGAAAACTTCCACGTTGGGAAATTCCCAGAGCTGCGCGTTCACCACGCCCGCCGGCCTTTGCCGGACGAGAAAACGTCCGTTGCTCTCCACGACAAAAGCGACGAATCGGCGCGCCGTCGCTGCTTCGCGTTTGCCGAGGTTCGGCAATTCTCCCACGCGGTTTTCCTGAAACGCGACGCACAGTTTTTTCACCGGACAGACCAAGCACTGCGCATTTCGCGACGTGCAGACCAGCGCCCCGAGTTCCATCAAAGCCTGGTTGAGTGCGGAGCAGTCACCCGTGAATGTAGCCGACGACGTGAGGAGGCTCTGACCAGTTCGGATTTCGGATTTCGGATTTCGGATTTTAGAATGAGCCTCCTCACGTCGGCTGCTACGAGAGGGAGTGAGCCGTGCCGCGTGCGTCACGAGTTCCTCCGCCAACTGCCAAAGCCGCGTGTTCGTCAGCTTCTCTTTGGGATTTTCCGCGATGCCGAAAATTCTGGTGAGCACGCGGATGACATTGCCGTCGAGGATCGGCATGGGCTGGTTGAAGGCGATGCTGCAAATTGCGCCGGCGGTGTAGCGCCCGATGCCCGGTAGTGCCAGCACGTCGCCAAAGTTTTCCGGAAATTTGTAGGAGACGACGTGAGGAGTCTTTAATTTATTTTTGATTTGAGACTCGTCACCTCGTCTCCTACAGGTTTCCAAAGCGGCCTCGTGCTGCGCGACGATTTGCTTTGCCGCCTTTTGCAAATTGCGGACGCGCGTGTAATAGCCGAGACCTTCCCACAGTTTGTGGATCTTGGCCGAGGGCGCTTTGGCGGCGGCTTCAATCGTCGGCAGTTCCCGCAGCCAGCGCTCCCAAAATGGAATTACCGTTTTCACCTGCGTTTGTTGCAGCATGATTTCGGAAACCCAGATCGCGTAAGGATCGCGCGTGCGCCGCCACGGCAGGTCGCGCGCGTTCGCGGCAAACCAATCGAGCAACAGCGGGACGAGCTTTTGCAATTTCGGATTTCGGATTTCGGATTTCGGATTCGCCACTGCCGGAATTATTGCCGCAATGGAATGCAAAGCGCGAAATTTTTTTTCCGGCGGTTTGCGTAGGACAGGCGTCGCGACTGTCTCTGATATTTTATTGAACTTAGAGACAGGCGCGACGCCTGTCCTACAAAATCTTTGTGTTCTTTGCGTTCCTTTGCGGTTAATTTTCGCGCCGTGAAACCGCTCACCATCCACACTTGCAAGCTCACCGACGAACAGGCCTCGGCGCTGCTGGCCGCCTTGCAGGCGCGCAACTGGAAGCCGCGCACCGTGCCATACGCGCGGTTCGCGTTTGAGTCGGACAAGACGAACATCGTTTTTTACGAGAGCGGCAAGCTCGTCGTGCAAGGCAAGGGCACGGCGGAATTTGTCGAGTTCGTGCTGGAGCCGGAAATTCTCAAAGAGGTCAAGCTCGGCTACGAAACTATTTTGAATCCCGAACTGCTCCTGCCGCGCATCGGCGTGGACGAAAGCGGCAAGGGCGATTTCTTCGGGCCGCTGTCCATCGCCGGCGTTTATGTGAACGAGCGCGTCATCCAGGCGTGGGCAGACATCGGCATCCGCGATTCCAAAAACATTTCCAGCGACAAAAAAATTTCCGAACTCGCCGAGAAAATCCGCACCACGCCCGGTTGCGTGACGGATTGCGTCGTCGTCGGCAACGAGAGTTACAACCGGCTTTACGCAAAAATGAAAAGCGTCAACACGCTGCTCGCGTGGGGCCACGCGCGCGTGATCGAAAATCTGCTGGGCAAGCGTTACCAGATGAACCCGCCGCCGGTGAAAGCCATCAGCGACCAGTTCGCCGCGAGCAAGAGCGTGATCGAAAAAGCGCTGATGGCGCAAGGGAAGGAACTGCAGCTCGTGCAGCGGCACAAGGCGGAAGAAGACATCGCCGTGGCGGCGGCTTCCATTCTGGCGCGCGACGGCTTCGTGAAAGGCCTGGCGAAACTGGAAAAAGATTTTGCCATGAAACTGCCCAAAGGCGCATCGGCAGCGGTGGATTCGGCGGCGAAACAATTTGTAGAAGAACGCGGCGCGAGCGAACTGGCAAAAATTTCCAAGCTGCATTTCCGCACGGCACTACGGGCGCAAGGTTTGCCCGAGCCGCCGAAGACGGAGTGGCGGAAGCGGTGACGTGATGTTTAGCCTTGCGTTGCCAAACCAGCCTGTCGAGCATCTGCACCATGCAACCCGAATTCAGATTCCTTTTCCGGCGCACGTTTGCTTGGTTTCTCTCAAGTTGTTTTGCGGTTTTCCTGATCTCCTCGCTGCCGGCGGCGGATTCATTTCGTCCCCCGCCGGAATACCATCCGGGCGAAGGCGATTTTCTGGCCATCAGCAATTCGGTGATTGCGTTGCTGCAAACCCGCGATGTGGCGGCCTTCGCACGTGAAGTCACCGCGAGCGCCGGGGATTGGAAATCCATGCTTTCCACAAATCTGCCGCCGACCGGAGAAGATCCGCTGAAAGGCTTCAACAGTTCGGCGGCTCGTGAGCGCGAGCAGGTGGCGGCCAGTGCCAAAGCGTTGCTGGCAAAGGCAGACGCACTGCGTCTGGATTTTTCCAAGGGCGACTGGCGGGTGCGCGTCTTGACTCCAAAACATTTTGGCAGCACCCGTTATCCGACTCTTCAGGCCGAAGGTGAAACCGTGCCGTGGGCGGAAAAGCTGGAACTGATATTGGAATCGAATGCCGGTGCGAGCGCGTCCACCAACGGCGAGTTCAAGCTGGCGCTGCGCAGCCTGATGAAATTTCCCGCCGGCTGGCGCTCGCATGAGGGGATTCAATGGATTTCGTTTCCCAGAAACGTGGCGGATGACAAGACGCTGCGGGAGCTGGTTCTTTTGCAGAAAGTGGCGGGCTACAAAGGTTTCAACGGCGAGGACGATCCGGCGCTCTTGCAGCTTGGTGAAACGCTGGTGCGTTTTCTGCGGGAACGCGACACAGGAATCTACGAAAAGGAATTGCTGATGAACAGCGACCGGGTCTGGGCCATGATTCAAAAGAGCGGTCGCAGTGGGCCAACGCGGCAGGAAGTGGACGAGGAAATTGCCAAGCACGTCAAAGAACAGGTGCGATCTGCCCAGTCAGCCTTGCAATTGATGGCGGACGCGGGCGTGGACCTGAAAAGCGCAGACGTCAAAATCGAAGACGCCAGTGTTGAACACGGCCAGTCGCAGGGCGCCGGTTCACTGGACGGCCTGATGGGTTCGCAATTCAAACTGACGCTGGCCGTGAAAACCGAGGCCAAGGCAAAGAATGGAACGCCACTGGCAGGAAAATATGTGTTCGCTGTCAAAAGGTTGTTGCGGCAGGAAGATCATTGGATCGTCGAGGATGATGTTCACTGGGAAAAGTTGCCCGACGGCGTGGTGGATGCAAAGACCACCGCCGCGATGGAGTTTGAAAATTACGTTGCCGAACACGGGACGTTGCCGCCGATAAGCAATGCACCGGAAATTGAATTCACCACGCTCGTCGGCGAGAAAAAAATGAAGCTCTCCGACCTGCGCGGCAAAGTGGTGATCCTGGATTTCTGGGCGACGTGGTGCGGGCCGTGTCAGGAGCCGATGGCGGAATTACAGACGCTCCGGAAAAACCATGCCGGCTGGCAGGACCGGGTGGCCATCGTGCCGGTGAGCATTGACGATACGATTGATGTCTTGCGCAAGCATGTGGACAAACGCGGCTGGACGAACACCTTCAATGTCTGGGCCGGGGAAGGCGGCTGGCGTTCCGCGCCGGCCAAAGCGTTTCGCGTGAATGGCGTGCCGACGACTTACCTCATTGATGCGTCAGGCAAAATTGTCTGGGCCGGTCATCCGTCGGGCAAGGATTTTGGAAAAGCCGTGGATGACCTGTTGAAGCGCTAAAACAGCTTTGACATGGATCCCCGTGGTCAGGCCGAAGGCACCACCACCAACGAGGTGATTGGTTTCACGATTGCGACCAGAGTTTCAAACCACGGAGCGTGACCATGACTTGGTTTTGGTTGTCGGACTGGCCGGAATATTCCACAGTGGGTCATTATGACAAATGCAATTCAGTGGCCGGCCGGAGAATTCACGCTGCAAGCAGCGATGGATTTGAATGCGGGCATTCCCCAGGCGGAGGTCCGTAAAAAACTGGCGGATGGCATCGCGGCCAAAGCCATCGTCCAAACCCAGAAAGGCGACGGAAAAATCAAAGGCAAGTTTCAGGCGGTGAAATAAATCAGCGCAAACCTGATTTCATCAAGCCGCGAGACGGCGAGCCCGCGCCACTTTTATTTTTTCGGAAACAGCTTCGACTTCCACAGGCCCATTTTCGCGAGACGGAACTGCGTGCCCACCGCGAGGCAGCCGAAACCGTATTTGCAACTGCGCTGGAAATTGATCGAGGACGCCTCCTTGAAATATTTCGTGGGGCAGCTCACCTCGCCGATGGTGAAGCCGTGCCAGAAAATCTGCGCGAGCATCTGGTTATCGAAAACGAAATCATCCGAGTTCTGCGACACGTCCACCTTTTCCAGCAGTTCGCGCGAGAACGCGCGGAAGCCGGTGTGGTATTCGGAAAGCTTCGCGCCGAGCAGGATGTTTTCCGCCGCCGTGAGAAAACGGTTGGCGATGTATTTCCACGTCGGCATCCCGCCTTGCAGCGAGTAGCCGCCGAGAATGCGGCTGGCCAGCACGCACGGATGCAGGTCGTTCGCGATCATCGAGGCCATCGCGGGAATGAGCTTGGGCGTGTATTGATAATCCGGGTGGACCATGATGACGATGTCCGCGCCCGCCTGGAGCGCGAGCTGGTAGCACGTCTTCTGGTTGCCGCCGTAGCCCTTGTTTTTCTCATGCACATGGACGCGCACGCCGAGCAACGAGGACGCCACCTGCACGGTGTCGTCGCGGCTGCGGTCGTCCACGAGGATGATTTCGTCCACGATGCCCTGCTGCAAAACTTCGTCCACGGTTTTGGTGACCGTCTTCGCCGCGTTGTAGGCTGGCATGACCACGACAATTTTTTTTCCGAGATACATTCCGCCCATCATGCCGAAACCTTTCCGCGCCAGAAAGTGAAAAAAATTCCAGGGTGGTGCGCGTAATCATCCCCCACGCGCGCGGGCGCAGCTCAATTACTTGCAACCGCTCATTGACACCCCGCTTCCGCGGGTGATGACGAGCCAGCTGCGGTTGAAACCGTTGAAACGGTTTCGCCGCGCGTTGAAAAGATGCAGGAAGCAGACACACGGACCACGCCGCCGAAGCGCGGGATTTATGCCGCTTCAACGTCCGCACGGCATGGGGTGTTCAACTGCATCCGGTGCCGCCGGCAATCCGCATGGTGAAGCGGTCCTGCGTGCGGGAACGCCCTCCGGCCGCAGTTCAACTGCATGGATTCGCCTGAAAGGTAAGCGCCTTTGCGTGCTGCTGATTGGCTTCTTGATTGAGGGCGACGGTCAGGTTCATTCCTCGCCGGGGCCTCGCCGCCGGTCAGATTTGTTGAGGGCAGGATCAACCCGTTTGTCAGCCGTGGCTTCGAGGTTTCGCCCAAGGCGGATGATTTAATGAAATTGTCAACGGCCTCGTGCGCCGATAGGTTGTGCCCGTGCTTTCCACGCAACAGATGGCGACCTTGAACGCGGCGAACTGCGAGGCCGCGTTCGACAACCGCACCCGCCAGCTTTACGCCACGGACGCCTCGCCCTATCAGCTCGTCCCGGCGGCGGTCGCGTTTCCGAAAGATGCCAGGCAGGCGGCGAACATCATCCGCGCCGCGCTCGTCACGGGGCTGCCGGTCATCCCGCGCGGCGCGGGCACGGGCTTGAGCGGCGGCGCCATCGGCGACGGCCTCATCGTGGACTTCGCCCGGCACAACAAACAGATCTGGGATTTCGACAAGGAAAAACGGACGGTGCGCGTCGGCGCGGGCGTGGTGCTGGACCAGTTGAATCATTTTCTGCGCGCGGAAGGTTTTTGCTTCGGGCCGGACGTGGCGACGAGTTCGCGCGCGACGCTCGGCGGCATGATCGCCAACGATTCCTCCGGCGCGCACACGCCGGTCTATGGCACCACCGGCCACCACGTCAACGAAATCGAAATCGTGATGTGCGATGGCAAGATCACGCGCGTCGGCCCGCATCTCGAATCGCTCCATCACCAGCGGCATCTCATCGAGGATCTGCTCGCGCTGAATTCCATGCAGATCGCCGAACAGTTTCCGCCGGGACTGCTAAAACGCTGGCCGGGCTACGGTCTCGCCCGGGCGATGGAGCAGCCGGGGAATCTGATCCCCATCCTCTGCGGCAGCGAAGGCACGCTCGCGGGAATTTTTTCGGCGGAATTAAAAATCGTTCCGCTCCCCGCCGAGCGCGGCGTCGGTTTGATTTTTTTCGCGTCGGTCGCGGAGGCGATGCAGGCCACGTCCGCGCTGCTCGATTTGCAGCCGGCGGCGATCGAACATGTGGACGCGCCGCTGTTCGACCAGACGCGCGGCCAGCGGGAATTCCAGGCCGTGCGCGACCTGTTGGATCTCGACGCGCGACCCTGCGCGGCGTTTTTGATCGTGGAATTTTTTGAGGGGGCAAAGGACAAGCTGGCGCAATTGAGCCGACGCAAGCTCGGCCTGCGCCAGATGAACTTGAAACCGGGACGCGAGCAGGCGCTCGTCTGGGCGCTGCGCAAGGCGGGTCTCTCGCTGCTCACCAGCCGCAAGGGCGCGGCCAAGCCCGCGTGCTTCATCGAGGACGCCGCCGTGCGCCCGCAGGATCTGCCCGCGTATGTCAGCAGCCTCCAGGAATTGATGCAGCGCGTCGGCGTGGAGGCTTCTTTCTACGGCCACGCAGCGGCGGGTTTGCTGCACGTCCGCCCCGTGCTGGATCTGCACGACGCGGACGACCTGAAAAAATTCCGGCAGATCGCGGATGAAGTCGCCGCGCTCGTTGCGCAGTTCAAAGGCTCCATCGCCGCCGAACACGGCGTGGGCATCGCGCGCACGGAATTTCTCAAGCAGCAGGTCGGCCCGGAACTTTACCGGGTGATGCGCGAGATCAAACATTCGTTCGACCCGAACAACCTGTTCAATCCCGGCAAGATCATCGGCAGCGGCCGGTTCCGGATTGACGGCCATCTGCGTCAGGGCGCAGACCGGAATCTCGTCCTGCCCTTCGAGCCGCGCCTCGCCTTCGCCGCGCGCGACGAATCGTTCACCGCCAATCTCGAACAGTGCAACGGCTGCGGCGGCTGTCTCAAGCAGACCCCGACGATGTGTCCGACGTTCGTCGCGACCGGCGAGGAAGGCATGTCCACGCGCGGCCGGGCGAACCTCATCCGCGCCGCGCTGGAACTGCGCGACATCGCCGACCCGCTGCGCTCGGAGGAACTGGAATATGCACTGGGCAACTGCCTTTCCTGCCGCGCCTGCACCAGCGAATGTCCGTCCAACGTGAACCTGCCGCTGCTCAAGGCCGAGCTGCTTCATGCGCGCATCAAACGCCACGGCCTTCGTTTGCAGCAGCGCCTGATCAGCGACGTGGACCTGCTGGGACGCTTCGGCTGCCTGTTCCCGCGCCTGGCCAATTTATTTTTAAACTCGCGCTCCGTCCGCCATCTCTTGGGAAAATTTTCCGGCCTCGCCAGCGAACGCGAGCTGCCCGCCTTCGCCCGCGAACGCTTCGACCGCTGGTATGACAAGCGTCCGCACGACACCACCGGCCACCGCGGCCGCGTCATCCTCTGGGACGACACGTTCGCGCGCTATCACGAGCCGCACATCGCCATCGCCGCCGTCAAAGTTTTGGAGGCGGCGGGCTATTACGTCGCGCTCGCCAAGGACCGCAAATGCTGCGGCCGCCCGGCGTTCAGTCAGGGCAACTTGGACGAGGCGCACAAGCTGGGCCGGCACAATCTCGCGCTGCTCGCCAACGACGACGCGCCGATTATTTTTTTGGAACCGTCCTGCTACTCCATGTTCGCCGAGGATTACCGCGAATTGAAACTGGCCGGCGCGGAGGACATTTCCCCGCGCTGCATCCTGTTCGAGGACTTCGTGGAAAATCTGTTGAAGCTGGAGCCCAACGCGCTCCAGTTTGACCACGACCACGGACGCGTGGCCATCCATTCGCATTGCCACGCCAAGGCTTTGACCAACACTAAGAATGCAGTGCAACTCGCGTCGCGCCTGCCGAACCGGACCGTGCAGATGCTCGACACCGGCTGCTGCGGCATGGCCGGCGCGTTCGGCATGATGGAATCCAAATACGAACTCTCGCTCAAGGTCGCCGAGCCGCTCATCGAGCAGATCAAGCATCAACCTTACGGCACGACCTTCGTGGTTTCCGGCACCAGTTGCCGTCATCAAGTGCAGCACCTCGCCACCGTCCGCACGAAGCACATGGCCGAAGTGCTGGCCGACGCGCTGGTGTAGCGTCAGGCATCCTGCCTGACGTAGAGCCGGGCTTCCAACCCGGCGGGAAAAAACACACGCAAGCCGAAAGCCGTGCAATCTTCGTGAGTTTCCAAAATCGCCGCGCAAATTCCGGGCGGCAGGATGCCGCCCTCTACGTCAGGCAAGGATGCCTGACGCTACAATCAGGCTCAAACTTCATCCGGCGAAAGCCCGATGCCCACGATGCTGCACGCCTGAATGACGTTCAACTTCAGTTGATCCGCCAATGCGAGAACCGCATCCGATTCCGTCCCCGGATTCAGCCACAATTCGTCACAACCCTTCGCCGCGATGTCGGGCAACACTTTCAGCAACACCGGCGGCGGCAGATAAACGCTGATGAGGTTTGGTCGCACCGGAACTTCCGCGATGCTCTTGAACGCGGGCAATTCTTCAATGTGCGTCTCCTTCGGATTTACCGGATAAACCGTGTAACCTTGACGCAGAAAAGCGCGCACGGCTTTGTTGCCAAATTTGCTGCGGTCGGCGGAGGCTCCGATGATGGCGATGGTTTTCATAATTCAAAAATGATAAACCACGAAACACACGAACTACACGAAACATATTGCGGCCGGCCGCCGGGAGCGCCGGCTTCCAGTCGGCGTGTTTGTGCAAACCAATGCAATCCCGCCGGCTGGAAGCCGGCGCTCCCGGTGCGGCAGCCCCATTTTATCCAGCACATTTTTCCTTTCGTGTGCTTCGTGGTTAAAAACTTCGGCTCAAGTCCTGCAGCGCCGGCGCCAGCTCCGCGAATTGAAATTGGAATCCCGCCGCCAGAAATTTTTTGGGCGCGCACCGCTGGCCGACCAAAGCCAGCGACGGTTCGCTGCCCATCAGCCGCGCGCCAAGCTTCACGGCGAACACCGGCGCGGGGGGACTCCACGGACGATCCAGCACGCGGCGCAGTTCCCGCATGAACTCCGCATTCGTCACCGGATTCGGCGCGACGGCATTGAAAATTCCCGCCAGCGTTTCATCCTCCACAACGGCGACAAACATCTGCACCAGATCCGCGAGGTGAATCCAACTGATGTATTGCCGGCCGCTGCCGGCCGCGCCGCCGAGAAAAAATTTCGTCAGCCGGGCCAGCACCGGCAGCGCACCGCCCTCACGCCCCAGCACAAACCCGGTGCGCAGCGTGACCTTCCGCGTCGCTGGCAGGTTCGCGCCGACAAAAGCGGCTTCCCAATCCCGGCAGATTTTTGAAAGCGCATCGTGGCCATTCAACGCCGTCTCATCGCACAAAACATTTTTCGTGTCGCCGTAAAAACCTGTCGCGCTGGCCTGCACCCAGACGCGGGGCGGGGTTTTGACCTGGAGCATCGCGGCGGCAATCGCGTTGACTGAATTGACGCGCGACGCCGTGATGGCGCGCAGATTTTCCGGCGTGTGCGGACAGTTGATATTTTTGCCAGTGAGATTGACTACCGCCTCCGCCCCGTCCAAAAAACGAATCCAGTCGCCGGAATGTTCGCCGTCCCAGACCACCTCCCGCACGCCATCCCGACGCTGCCGCGACCGGCGGGTCAGCACGATGACTTCACAACCGCGCCGGACAAATTCCCCGGCCAGTGCCGTGCCGATGAAGCCGCTGCCGCCGGCGATGACGATGCGTTTGGGATTCATGGGAAAATCATTTTTGCAGTTCCAGCCTGGGTGCGGTTTGAGTTGTCAAAGGATTGACTGCGAACTCGCATTGTTCCAACCGTTGCAACCAATCCGCAATCAAACCAAGCACGACGGCAAGATCAAGCCGCTCATGGCCGGGCGGGTATTTTTCCAGATTGGTGCGGGCGAGCTTGAACAGCGCGGCGGACGGTCGCAGCCGGTTTTTTTGCAAATGCACGAACGCGCCCGCGAGCTGGATGAGGCCCTTGTAAAAACTTCCGTTCACGCCGTGGCGGTCGGGCAGCCACAGGTCTTCCAGCACGTCGTGGGACTCGTAGAATTTCTGCTGGTTGAACAGCGCGAAATAGCCGGCATAGCGCGGGTCCACGCCGTCGCCCGAAAATTGGGCGGCCAGTGCCGTCATGCGCTCGTGTTTTTTGCTCACGCGTTCAGGTTAAAGTTTTATTTCCTAAAAGACAAATAGCTTGAAAATCTTCCCAACGAGGCGCACTGTGCTGCTGAAAGCATTCTTTTATGAAAACAAAATTATTGATCCTCTTGTGCGTTGGCTTGATCGGCTTTGGCGGCATCGGCACCAGCCGCGCGTCCGAGGAAAATTCACTGGAAGTGGTGGGCGACCTGGTGCTGGTCCGGCCGGGCTGCTTCGCGGTCACCATCATCGGCTCGGCAATTTTCATCGTCGCCCTGCCATTTGCCGCCGCCTCGGGCAGCGTGAAGGAAACCGCCGACACCCTCGTCGTGCATCCGGCCGAAGCGACCTTCACCCGTCCGCTCGGCGATTTTTCCACGCTGCACTGATCCCAAACGCCGACGCGCCGGCATCGGGCGCCCGCCGATTCTGCTCAACGTCCGCCGGCTGATCGCCACGGAGATTTATTTTTTCGGGCGCTTGAAGACGTATTGATAGATGAAGTTAGTGCCGGAATTGTCCTTGGGCCGGCAGGTGTAGCTCACCAGTTCCCAGCCGGATTTCCCGTAGTTGTCCAACACCGATTTGCCTTGGGGATTGTCCGTGGTGCGCGTCCGGTATTCCCACGCGCTGGACGCCGTGGAACAACCGGCGATCAACAATGCGCCGCAAACTGCCAGAAACAGCCGTTTCGGGATTTTTTTCATAATCAAAATAGTGTCAGGGCAGCGCCAAACTATTCCCACGCGGCGGACACCGCAAGCTCAACCCACCGGCCAAGGTAGTGTCAAATTCCAGCGATTCTTTGGAGCGCGGCTGGGTCGCGGAGACCAGCCGCAGCGACTCTTCATTTCGAGAGTCGTCCAAAAACCGTCCGTGTCCTTCGCGGCGTTGCGGCGGCGGCTGGTCCACGGCGGACACAGCCGCGCTCCGTGCAAAAATGCCCTCGTCGCCGCTTGGACTGAATTGACTTTGGCGCACGGCTGCGACACTCTGCGCGCATGGCAAAACCTGCATTGGGACGTGGTCTGGGCGCATTGATGAGCGGCAATCCGCCGCTCACGCGACCGGCCTCCACGCCCATCATTTCGGCACCCGTGGCCACCGTTCCCCTGCCCGACAATCGCGACCGCGTGCAGCGCGTGCCGTTGCACAAAGTCCGTCCGTCCGCGCTCCAGCCGCGCAAGGAATTTTCCGCCGACGCCTTGAAGGAACTGGCCGATTCCATCCGCGAGCAAGGCGTCGTGCAGCCGCTCATCGTGCGCGAACGCGGCGGATTTTTTGAACTCATCGCGGGCGAACGCCGCTGGCGCGCGTCGCAGCTTTTGAATCTGCCGGACGTTCCCGTCATCGTGCGCGAGGCCGACGACCGCGCGGTGCTGGAGCTGGCGCTCATTGAAAATTTGCAGCGCGAAAATCTGAACGCGCTGGAAGAGGCGCTTGGCTATTCGCAGCTTGCGGAACAATTTCAGCTCACGCAGGAAGAGATCGCCACGAAGGTCGGCAAGAGCCGCGCGGCGGTGGCCAACGCGACGCGCCTGCTGAAACTGCCCGCATCCATTCAAACTTTTATCCGCGACGGCCGGCTTTCGGTCGGCCATGCCAAGGTGATTCTTGGTTTGGCCGACGAGAAGAATCAGAAGCACGCCGCCGAACGGATCATCAAGGACGGCTTGAACGTCCGGCAGACGGAAGGACTGGTCGCCAAACTGCAAGCGCGCGGGCAAAAGATTTCCGGCGACACCGCCAAGGTCAGGGCCATTGTGCCGATTGATTCCAACATCGGGCGGCTGGAGGAAAAACTGCGCGAGAAGTTCGCCACGAAGGTGCATCTGAAATACGCCCAAGGCAAAGGCGCGGTGGAGATTTCTTTTTTTTGCGATGATGAATTGCAGCGCGTGCTGGAAATCCTTGGCGTCAACGCAGATTGATTTTTCACGCATCACGCATCACTCGTCACCAAGCATGATTCTACCCATTGTTAAATACGGCTCCCCCGTCCTCCGTCAAAGGGGCGCAAAAATTGAAAGCCTCACGCCGGAGATCAAAAAGCTCATCGCCGACATGTTCGAGACGATGCACGAAAATCACGGCGTGGGTCTGGCGGCGCAGCAGGTCGGGCGCGCGGTGCAGCTCACGGTGATTGACGTGCGCGAAGTGAAGGACCGTCCGTCGTGGCTGGAAATCGGCGGCCAGCCGGCGGACGTGAACGACCTCATGCCGCTCGTGCTGATCAATCCCGAAGTCACGCCCGCCGGCCAGCCGCTGAAAGGCAGCGAAGGCTGCTTGAGCTTTCCTGAAATCTACGCGGAGATTACGCGCCCCGAAACCGTGGACGTGCAGGCGTTGGACGCCAAGGGCAATCCGTTTGCTTTCCGCTGCGGCGGCCTGCTGGCGCGCGCCGTGCAGCACGAGACGGATCACTTGAACGGCCTGCTGTTCATTGACCGCATGGAAAAAAAGGTGAAGCTGGAACTGCAACCGGAACTGGACGAGTTGCAGGCGAAGACAAAGGCGGAAATGCAGCAGAAGAAATGATTTGGCAGACAGACGTGCGCCAAGATGCTTCGTGCAATTCAAGAGTTATCGGATAACGCGCCAGCGTCGTGGAGTGCGGTGACAGAGCAACGCGGCGACGGCGCTTTCGGGCGCACGGAAACGCGGCTTGATCTGGAAACTGTTCGTGCGTGCGAAAGCGGCGGTGAACCGGCCGCAGTCC
>JAYVCM010000388.1:0-19307 GCA_043749955.1 Limisphaerales bacterium
ACGCGTTATGGGAAGATTGACGTGCTGTGGTTCGATGGCGGCACAGGCTCGGACATCACGCTCGAAGAAATTCGGAAACTTCAACCCGGTATCGTCATAAACAATCGCGGCGCGATGCCTGTCACCAAAGGCGGACCGAAGTTTGAAGGCGATTATTTCACGGTTGAGCACGGCGAACAGCCGTTCCGGCCGCCGGGTTGGTGGGAGCAGTTGCGCGTCTGGAATTCCACCTGGGGCTACATGCAGCGCGACGAAAAACGCTACGCACCGGCAGCGGTGATTTTACGTTCACTGGCCCGCTCGAAAATGTGGGGCGGTTCGGTCCTGGCCAACTGCGGCCCGCGTCCCGACGGCGCGATGCCGCCGCCATTTTATCAGGGCATGGCCGAAGTGCGCGATTGGATGAAGGCGAACGGCGAATCCATCAAGGGCGCAAGCCCGATGCCCGAAACCGCGCAAGCCAACGTGCCGGTCACAACGCGCGGCGACATCTGGTATCTGCACGCGGTGAATGGCAGCAAAGGAAAAATCTCCGTGACTCCGGGCGGCGCGATGAAGTCCGTCAGTTCCGTTCGCGTTCTGCGAACCGGTGAGCCGGTAAAATACCAATGGGACAAGGGCACACTGGCGCTTGATTATCCCGAGCCGGACCGGACGACACCGCATGAAGTGATCGCGGTGACGTTTCAAGCCGATGCGAACTCCGCTGAACCGGCTCAGCCGCCGCTACCCAGCTACCGCCTAGTGTGGTCGGATGAATTTGACGGCGGTATGCTGGACACGAACAAGTGGCATTATCGCACGGGGAAGCGGGTCTTGAGTTTTCAGCAGCCGGAAAATGTTTCCGTCACCAACGGCCTGCTTCGCCTCGCGCTCAAAAAGGAAATAGCCGGTGGCGCGCAATACACGGCGGGCGGCGTGATCAGCCGCGAGCAGTTCAAATACGGCTACTACGAGGCGCGTTTCCGTTGCCCAAATGCGGCGGGTTGGCACACGTCGTTCTGGACGATGGATTACGCCGATCCCGTCACGCTCCCGCCCGGCGCGGATTTTGCCCAACTGGTCGAGCAAGGCCGCGCGACGAACACGACGCAAGTCAAGGCCCAGGAGATTGACATCTGCGAACAGGACGCGGTCAACCCGCGCTCTTATTCGGCGGGCGTGATAGACTGGACCGGCCAGACGGGAAAACGCACGGCTGGATTTGGCCGCAAGTATTATCGCGACACGGCGGATTTCTCGGCGAATTTCCACGTCTGGGGCTGTGAATTCACGCCCGCCACGGTGAAGTTTTATCTCGACGGCAAACTGACACACGAGACCGACGCGCAAAAATTTCCGCACGGCCCGCAAAGTATCTGGCTTACCTGCGTGGCCGCTCTCTGGGGCGATCCGGTGAAGCCGAAAGCCGTGGCCGACGCCAAGCTTCCCGCATGGGCGGAATTTGATTGGGTGAGGTTTTATGAGAAATAGCCAAGAGTCCGCAGCACATTCAAAGTCCGCAGGGCGTCTGATATGTTAAGGTAACGGATAAGTATTCACATGCTTGACGAACGATTTATCTGCAAACCCACGCTCCTCGCTGTGCCCCGTAGTGGCGAGCGTTGGCTTGGTCATGCCACCGCTTCCACCGCGCGATGGCTGGGGCTAATCGTCTGCCTTCTGCTGCTGCCGGGGTTGGCGTCTGCCCAGCGCGTGAATTTGGCAAAATTCCAGGCCACCACGGCCAGTTCTACTTTTTCAACTGATTACCCGGCGCGCAACGCAACCGATGGTGTGGCGAACAATGATTCGCTCTGGATTAGTTCGCTTACCCTCCCGCACACGCTGCAGGTGCAGTTGCCGCTGGCGATGACGATTGGCAGCGCACAGTTGTTCCTCGGCATTGACGACAGTTTGACGGTCACCAATTTTTCCATTCAATACCTAGACGCTTCATCCAACTGGGTGACCTGTCCCGGTGCTTCCATCACGGGCAACATGCTCAACGAACGTAACATTGTTTTTACCACCAACGTCACGGCGACGCTGTTCCGGTTTTATTCCACGGACTTCCGGGTGCGCGTGAAGGAGTTCGCGCTGTATTCGCCAAACGGCCCGGCGGGCTGGCCGCTGGGGACGGATGTGAAGATCAACCTCGCGGGATTTTACGGCGCGCTGGCCGACAGCACTTATAGCTTGTCCGGCACGACGTATTTTCCCCGTCAGGCGGTGGACGGTTATGTGGACGACAACTCGCGCTGGTTGAGCCTGTCGAACACGAACGCGCACTGGTTGCGGGTTGATTTTGAAACCACCAACAAGATCGGCAGCGCGCATTTCTACAACGGCTTTGGCGCGAACCAAAACATCGTTACGAATTTCGAGCTACAATACCTGTCCGGCACGAACTGGCTCACGATTCCCGGCACGGTCTTCACAAACAATGCAACGAACGCGCTCGCCATCAATTTCACCACGCCGGTCACCACGGACTCAGTTCGCCTCTACACGACGAACACCGCCCTCCAGCGCGTCCGCGAGCTGCTCATCTTTCCGGCGAACGGCGGCGCGGGTTATCCGCTCGGCACGGGCGTGAAGTTTGCGCCGCGCCCGACGCAGAGTTTCACCAATTATCACGACGATTTTTATTTTCTCGTCAACCGCGCTTCCGGCAATTTACTGGTCAGCAGCACGAACGGCGCAGGCGAGGCGACGGCGTCCGCGACCACGGATCAGAAAAGTTATCAGTTGCTTTACAACTACGACAGCGACACTTACCGCCTCCGCAACCGCGCTTCGCGGAAGTGCCTCGAAGTTGCCGGAGCTTCGACCAATGATGGCGCGGCCATCGTCGAGGGCAATTACTCGGCCATGCCGCACCAATTGTGGAAGTATCAAATCGTCGGCGGCACGAATCTGGTTTTCATCAACGCGTGGAGCGGCAAGGCGATGCAGTCCACGGCGGGCGCGGTGACGCAGCAGCCGTTGACGGCGTCGAGCAACCAGCAGTGGAGCGTGCTCTACGTTGACTATTTTCCGAAAAAAGGCTCGGCTGGCTTTCTTCATACGAACCTTTCGTCCGCAAGCTGGGGTTACAACTGGACCGCCGCCAACCCTTATCCTGATCTCACGCCGGAATTCGTCTTCAACCCGATGAATTTTGCCGATCCCGGCCGAGGGCATCTGGGTAAGAACTACGCGCTGTATCTCCCCCGGCCGGGCGCGACGCACCTGATGGGCTACAATGAGCCGGACAATTATCCGGTCGGACAATGGCTCGACCTTCAGTCGACGAATGAAGCCTCCTTTAGCGAATGGCGCGCGCTGACCAATGCGCTCCTGTTCTGGCCGAGGTTGGAATCGTTGGATCTCCCGCTCGTCAGCGCGTGTCCGGGCAGCTCCACCAGCGGCTGGCTGGCGGGATTTTACAACGACGTGGATGCACGCGGAATGCGGTCGGAATATACGGCCATCCACCAATACCCCGGCCCGAGCGGCGGCTCGGCGGCGGCGCTGGTCAACACCATAACGACCACCTACAACAACTGGGGACGCAAGGTCTGGCTCACGGAATTTTCCGTCGTGGATTGGACGAGCGTCGGCGGCTGGAGCGAGGAGGACAATTACAACTGGATCAATGAATTCCTCTGGCGCGCGGAGTCGCTCGACATTCTCAAGAAATACGCGCTCTTCATCTTTACGGCGGATACCAATTCGCCCACCGCGCAAAATCCGTGGGACAAACCGGCGACCGCGCCGCGTTCCAATTTTTTTGAAACCAACGGAACGACGCTCACCGCTTTTGGCGAAGCCTACGCCGCTTGGAATCAGGATGCGACCGTGCGCGACGACAAAGTTTATATGCTGCACAACAAGGCCGCGCGGCATCGCCTGCGGAACACGACCGGCAATTCATCGCCGACCAATGCGTGGATTCGCAGCAGCGATGTCTCGGTGCAATGGGTTTTGCGCCCCGCTCCCGGCGGACGTAAATACATCGTCTCCGTGCAGGACGGAAAACGGCTGCGTTACAATGGCTCGACCCTCGACTACGCAGCGGCCGGCACAACCGGCACGAACGTGGAATGGTCAGTCACCGTCAACGGCAGCTACGGCTGGTTCTATGTGGATCATCCCGCCACCGCCAAGCGCCTGCAATTGCTCCGCACCAACAACGCCAACAATGCCCCGACGAGCATGGTCTTCTCGATGGTGGCCACGACGACCACGACCGACGCGGTGAACTGGCGGTTCATCCTGCCCGTCAGTCCCGGCGACGCGAACGCGCCCGCAGCGGTGGCGAACTTGCAGGCCGTCGCGGGCAACCAGACCGTGGCGCTGACTTGGAACGCGAGTGCGGCGGCGGATTTTTGGCGCTACTCCGTCTATCGCAGCACCACCAACGGCGGGCCATACACCTCGCTCGCCACCAACCTGACCGCGACGAATCTCACCGACAACGCCGTGACCAACAACACGACTTACTATTACGTCGTCACCGCCACCGATTTCATCGGCTACGAATCCACAAATTCCAACCAAGCCATCGCCACGCCCGCGAACCCGCTGCCGACCACGCCGACGAACCTCACTTATTCTGTGACCGCTTCGATCCTCACGATTTCGTGGCCGCAAAATTACACCGGCTGGCTGTTGCAAACGCAGACGAACAGTTTGTCATCAAACAATTGGTTCGTCGTGCCTGGCTCGGCCACCACCAACTGGATGCTGCTGCCCATGAACCCCGCTGCAAACACCTCCATTTTCTTCCGTCTCTTGCATCCATGAGCATCCCCATCGCCAGCAAAATTATTGGCGTGTCTGTCAAGACGGCAGATTGGTTTCGCACGCAGAGAATTCAGACAGTTCTCATCATGCTGATCGGTTGTGCGACCGTTCTTGCCGCGGACAGGCCCAATATCGTTTTCATTCTGGCAGATGATCTCGGGTGGTCAGATCTCGGATGTTATGGCAGCACGTTTTACGAGACGCCGCATTTGGATTCGCTCGCGAAACAGGGCATGCGCTTCACCGATGCCTACGCGGCGTGCAATGTCTGCTCGCCGACGCGCGCGAGCATTCTCACCGGCAAATCTCCGGCGCGGCTGCATCTCACGGACTGGTTGCCCGGTCGCCCGAACCGACCGGATCAAAAACTGAATCGCCCGGAGTTCCAGATTTTTCTGCCGCTCGAAGAAGTGACGCTCGCGGAGGCGTTGCGCGACGCGGGCTATCAGACGGCGTTCGTCGGCAAGTGGCATCTCGGCGAATCCACGAATCACTGGCCCACGCAACAGGGCTTCGATGTGAACATCGGCGGCGGGCGGGCGGGAAGTCCGGGAACATATTTCAGTCCCTACCGGCTGCCGAATCTGCCCGACGGCCCAACCGGTGAGTATCTGAACGAACGGTTGACCGACGAGGCGTTGAAATTTGTGACGCGCGCCGCTGAAAATAAAAAACCGTTCCTGCTCTACTTCTCGCAATACGCCGTGCACACGCCATTGCAGGCGAAGCCTGAGGTCGTTGAAAAATACAAGACCAAGGCCGCGAAGCTCGACGCGGCGCGCGAAATTTTTTTGCCCGATCACGGACGTCCGGTGCGGCAGGTGCAGGATCATCCCGTTTATGGCGCGATGGTGGAAAGCCTCGATGACAGCGTGGGCCGCGTCATGGCGCGGCTCAAGGAACTCAATCTGGAAACGAACACCATCGTCATTTTCACCTCGGACAACGGCGGACTCTCGACCGCCGAAGGTTCGCCCACGGCGAATCTTCCGCTCCGCACCGGCAAGGGCTGGGCTTACGAAGGCGGCGTGCGCGAACCGCTCCTCATCAAATGGCCCGGAGTCATCGCGCCCGGCAGCGTGAGCTACGCGCAGACGATCTCCGCCGATTTTTTTCCGACCATTCTTCAGATGCTGGGACTGCCCGCGCGTCCGGCGCAACATCTGGACGGCGCGAGCATTGTGCCGGCGCTCAAGGGTGGCGCGTTGCCGGAGCGCCCGCTGTTCTGGCATTACCCGCATTACAGCAACCAGGGCGGCGCGCCGCACGGTGCGGTGCGCGTCGGCGATTTCAAACTCATCGAGTGGTTCGAGGACATGACCGTGGAGTTGTATGACTTGAAGAATGACCTTGGCGAGCGGCACAATCTCGCGAAGGAAAACTCCGCCAAGGCCGCCGAACTCACGCAACTGCTGGACGACTGGCGCAAGCAAGTGAACGCGCAAATGCCCACGGCGAATCCGAACTACCAGCCCGCAAAAAAAGTCAGCGAATGAAATCAAATCTGAATAATGCATCGTCCCGGGGCAATGCCTTGGCGCGCGCGGGTAAAAACTCAAAACCTCCGATGAAAAAAACGTTCCTCATGTTGATGCTGATTTGTGCCGTCGCGCTGCCTGACCGCAGCCATGCGGCTGAACCCGCCGAAACCAAAGAGCAGCGCGATGCCCGGATGGGTTGGTGGCGCGACGCCAAGTTCGGGATGTTCATCCACTGGGGTGTTTATTCCGTCCCCGCTGGATTCTACAAAGACAAGCCCGTGCCCGGCATCGGCGAGTGGATCATGAACAAGGGAAAAATTCCGATGGCCGAATATCAGCAGTTCGCCAAGGAGTTTAATCCCGTCAAGTATGACGCGGAGGCCTGGGTGAAACTCGCCAAGGATGCGGGGATGAAATACATCGTCATCACCACGAAACATCACGACGGCTTCGCGCTGTTCGATTCCAAGGCGAACGATTGGAACGTCGTCAAGGCCACGCCCTACGGCAAAGATTTAATCCAGCCGCTCGCCGAAGCGTGCCGCAAGCACGGCATCAAGCTCGGTTTTTATTATTCGCAGGCGCAGGATTGGAACAACGGCGGCTCGGCTTCCGGAGGCAAATGGGACAAGGCGCAGGAGCATGACATGGACGATTACATTGACAAGGTCGCCGTGCCGCAGGTGAAGGAGCTGCTGTCAAACTTCGGCGAGTTTCCATCCGTCCTCTGGTGGGACACGCCGACGGGCATGAACACAAACCGCGCGCAGAAACTTCACGATGTCGTCCGCGAGCGCAGGCCGGATCTCATCCAGAACAACCGGCTCGGCGGCGGGCTCAAGGGCGACACCGAAACGCCCGAACAAAAAATTCCCGCGCGTGGTTTTCCGGGTCGCGACTGGGAAACCTGCATGACAATGAACGACACCTGGGGTTTCAAAAGTGACGATCACAAATGGAAATCCACGCAGACAATCATTCGCCAGCTCTGCGACATCGCCAGCAAAGGCGGCAACTATCTGCTCAACGTCGGCCCGACGAGCGAAGGCTTGATCCCGCAACCGAGCATCGAACGCCTCGCCGCCGTCGGCCAATGGATGAAGGTCAACAGCGAGGCCATTTACGGCACGACTGCGACGCCGTTCGGATCAGAATTTGGCGAAGCGGTGAAGACCAAGGACGGCTATGGCAAAGACACCCTGGTTTCATCGGCTAACGATTGGCGCGCGACAAGCAAGCCCGGGAAGATTTATGCGATCATTTTCAACTGGCCGACGAATGGAATCTTTGAATTGCCACCCATCGCCAGCAAAGTCACCGGCGCGCACTTGTTGGCTGGCAAGGAAACCGTGAAGTTCAAGCAGACTGACGCTGGAGTTTCCATTTCATTGCCCGCCAAAGCGCCCGACGAAGTCGCCTCGGTGATCTGTCTGGAAATCGCGAAATGAAATTCATTCAAACACTCCTCATCACGCTGCTCGGCTGCGCAAACCTGCTCGCGGCGCACAGACCCAACATCATTCTCATCCTCGCCGACGACCTCGGCTACGGCGATGTGGGTTGCTACGGCGCGACGGCGTTGAAGACGCCGAACATGGACCGGCTGGGGAAGCAGGGTTTGCGTTTCACCGACGCGCACGCGACATCCGCGACCTGCACACCGTCGCGTTACTCGCTGTTGACCGGCGAATACGCGTGGCGCAAACCGGGAACAGGGATTTTGCCCGGCGACGCTTCACTCATCATCCAGCCGGGGCGCACGACGTTGCCGTCAGTTTTGCAGTCGGCCGGTTATCACACTGGCATCGTCGGCAAATGGCATCTCGGCCTTGGCAACGGCGACGTGAATTGGAATGGCGACATCAAGCCCGGCCCGCAGGAGATCGGCTTCGATGACGAATTCATCATGGCCGCGACGGGCGACCGCGTGCCGTGCGCGTTCGTGGAGAATCATCGCCTCGTCGGGCTCGCGACGAACGATCCCATCCGCGTGAGCTACCAAACGAATTTTCCCGGTGAGCCGACGGGCAAAGACAATCCCGAAAAACTCACGATGCATCCGAGCCACGGCCACGACCAATCCATCCTCAACGGCATCTCGCGCATCGGCTACATGACCGGCGGCAAGGCGGCGTTGTGGAAAGACGAAAATCTTGGCGACACGTTTCTCGGCAAGGCGAAGGAGTTCATTGAGAAGAATCAGCGCCAGCCGTTCTTCCTCTACTACGCCACGCACGAGCCGCACGTTCCGCGCGTGCCGCATCCGCGTTTCGCCGGCAAGTCCGGCCTCGGCCCGCGCGGCGATGCGATTCTGCAACTGGACGCGTCAGTGGGAAAAATTCTCGACACGCTCGACCGGCTCAAGCTGGCGGAAAACACGTTGGTCATTTTCTCCAGCGACAACGGCCCGATTCTCGACGACGGCTACCAAGATCAGGCACGCGAGTTGAACGGCGCACATCGCGCGACCGGCCCATTGCGCGGGAACAAATACAGTTCTTACGAAGCGGGCACGCGCGTGCCGTTCATTGTGCGCTGGCCGGTGCGCGTGAAACCGGGCGTGTCGGACGCGCTCGTGAGCCAGATTGATTTGCTGGCGAGTTTGGCGGCGTTGACTGGACAGAAGTTCGACGCGCGCACCGCGCCGGACACAAAAAACTATCTGTCGGCCTTCCTCGGTGAATCTGCGACCGCGCGGCAAGATTTGGCGGAGCAAGGCGGCCCGGTGGCGTTGCGCGATGGCGCGTGGAAATATATTCCAGCCATCAAAGGCGCGCGCCTGCTGGCGACGACAAAAACTGAAACTGGCAACGCCCCCGAGCCGCAGTTGTTCAACCTCGCGGACGACTTGGGCGAGACGAACAACCTTGCCGCCGCGCAAGCCGAGCGCGTCGCGAAAATGGCCGCGCAGCTTCAAGCGGTTCGCAAAGCCCAATCACCGGAGTGATTTTCAAACTGGCTAGATATTTTATGCGCAAACCAAGATTCAATGTTAGCCGCTCGCTGATGTGCGGGCTGGGAATTCTGCTCTTCACTGCCGCCACCACCGCGCGAGCAAATGTGAAGTTGCCGGCGATTTTTTCCGATCACATGGTTTTGCAACGCAACGCCGCTGTTCCCGTCTGGGGCTGGGCCGAACCGGGCGAGGCGGTCACGGTCAGCCTCGCCGGGCAAACCAAGACCGCCACGGCGGATGCAGCGGGCAAATGGAGCGTGAAGCTGGACAAACTTTCGGCGGGCGAATCGTTGACGCTGATTGTCACCGGCAAGAACACGAACACCGTGAACGATGTCCTCGTCGGCGAAGTCTGGCTCGGTTCAGGTCAGTCCAACATGCAGATGTGGATGAAAAGCGTCCGCGATCTGGAGTCAGAAAAAGCGGCGGCGAAGTTTCCGCAGCTCCGCATGTTCACCGTGAAGCGGCATGAGACGGTCACGCCGCAGACGGATTGCGAAGGCGCGTGGGTGCTTTGCAACCCGGAAACCGTCGAGACTTTTTCGGCGACGGCTTATTTCTTTGGCCGCGAGTTGCATCAAAAACTCGGCGTGCCTGTCGGCCTGATTGCCGCCTCGGTGGGCGCGACGCCGATTGAGGGCTGGACGAGCATGGATAAAATGGAAGGCAGAAATGAACTCGCGCCAGTGTTCAATGAATGGGCGGCAAAAATGCGCGTTCCGTTTGACCCGGTGAAGGAGCAGGCGAAATACGAGAAGCAACTCGCCGCGTGGAAGACCAATTCCGCCAAGCGCGTGGCCGAGGGCAAACCTGCGGGCTATGCGCCGCAAAAACCTGTGCCGCCGCGTGAGGACAAGAATTATCCCGCCAACTTGTTCAACGGCATGATTGCGCCGATTATTCCCTACGCCATCCGAGGCGGCATTTGGTATCAAGGCGAGAACAGTGGCCGCGAAGGATTCGCCGGACTTTACGAGACGCAGCTTCCGTTGCTCATTGCGGACTGGCGCGCGCGCTGGGGGCAAGGCGAGTTTCCATTTGCGTGGGTGCAGTTGGCCAATTACCGGCAATACACGAACAGCCCCAGCCCGGTCAGTCATTGGGCGATGGTGCGTGAAGGTATGTTGAAGTCGCTGGCCGTGACGAACACTGGCATGGCGGTCGCCATTGATGTCGGCGAGGCGGACAATATTCATCCGAAGAACAAACAGGCCGTGGGTTATCGGCTCGGACTTTGGGCGCGCGCGCAAGTGTATGGCGAAAAAATTCCATTCTCTGGCCCGTTGCCCGCCGGACACAAAATCAGCGGTGAAGAAATCATTCTCTCGTTCACGGACACCGACGGCGGCCTGACGGCGAAGGACGGTGAGTTGCGGGGATTCGTCATCGCGGGCGCGGATAAAAAATGGCACTGGGCCAAGGCGCGCATCGAAGACGAGCAGGTGGTGGTGTCGAGTCCCGACGTGAAATCGCCGGTGGCCGTGCGCTACGGCTGGGCCGACAATCCCAACTGCAATCTCTACAACGGCGCGGGATTGCCAGCGTCGCCATTCCGAACGGATACTTGGTGAATTTTGCGGCAAGTTTTAAGACCATAACTCATCAATGAAGATTCCAGGATTTCGCTGGTGGATCGTCGCGCTGCTCTTCGGGGCGGCGGTGCTGAATTATGTGGATCGCCAGACGCTCTCCGCGCTCGCGCCCACCATCCAGGGCGATTTGAAAATGGACGACCGCGACTACGCGAACGTCGTGAACATTTTTCTCGTCGCCTACACGATTGCCTATCTGATTTCCGGTCGCATCGCGGACAAGATCGGCACGCGCGCCAGCATGGCGTTGTTCGTCGTGTGGTGGTCGGTGGCGAACATGCTCACGGCGGCGGCGCAAGGCACGCGGTCGTTGAGCGGATTCCGTTTTCTCCTCGGCCTCGGTGAAGCGGGCATCTGGCCGGCGGCGTCCAAAGTTGTTTCCGAATGGTTTCCCGCCAAGGAGCGCGCGCTGGCCATCGGCGTTTATACGATGGGCGCGACGATCGGTGCGACCCTCGCGCCTTACCTCGTCATTCCGTTGGCGACTCATGCCTACGCCGAAACCATGCCCGCGCTCGCGAACTGGCTCGGCCACGGCACGGGCTGGCGCATCGCATTTATTCTGACGGGACTCGCGGGTTTGATGTGGCTCGTGCCGTGGTTGTTGTTCTATCGCCAGCCGCGCGAGAGCAAACAGATCACTGCTGGCGAACTCAAGCTCATCGAAGAATCTGCTGCCGCCGAAAATCCCGCTGACTCACTGGCCGCGAACGCGTGGTCGTGGAAACAGGTTTTTCTTTTTCGCGGCACATGGCTCTTGTTGCTCGGGCGGCTCATCACCGATCCCGTCTGGTATTTTTATCAGTTCTGGTTTCCGAAATACTTGAGCGCCGACCGGCATCTCTCGCAGGAGCAACTCAAAATCACCTGGATCATTTACGCCGCAGCGGGCGTGGGTAGTTTGCTCGGTGGCTGGTTGTCCGGCCAGTTCGTGAAACGCGGCACAGCCCCCGCCGCGAGCCGGTTGTGGGTCATGTTGGGATGCGCGATGCTCATGCCGCTGTCGCCGTTCATCGCGCAGGCCACGGGTTTGAATCTCGCCATGACGCTCACGGTCTGCACCGTGCTCGCGTCGCTGGCGTGGCTCATCAACATCAGCTCGCTCGTGGTGGATGTCGTCCCAAAACATTCGCTCGGCACGGTGTTTAGCGTTGTCGCGACGGGCAGCACGATAGGCGGCATCATCATGAACATGATCGTGGCCGCGATGGTTTCCGGCCCGTCCACCAAGCCGGACGGATTTCTTGACCACGCGATCAAGACGATTTTCGGCCCGCTGTTGGAAGTGGTGCAAGGCCACGGCTACGCGCAATGGTTTTTGATCATGGCCTTTTTGCATCCCGCTGCGTGGCTGCTGCTGAAATTCGGCGGCGTGCATCGTCTCGGCAAACCGGCTAGTCCTTAAAAAGTCGGTGAAATCTTAAAACAAACAAAGTCACAAATATGAATCGCAGAAATTTTCTTCAACTGGTCACGGCAGCGACGGCTGGAACATTGTTGCCAGGTTGCGTCACACCAACGTCGTCGGTTCGCGCCCGGCCTCACGCCAAGCGCGGCCTGGGTATCGGCACAAAGGCTGGCACGCAGTGGCGGGAAAAAATCGAGCTGTGCGGCGCGCACTGGTTCTACAACTGGAAAACCACGCCGCCGGAAAACATTCCGGCGGGTGTCGAGTTCGTTCCCATGGTCTGGAGCAAGCAGCGCGAGGATTCGTTCCCCCAGCTTCGCGCCGAACTGCGGAAAAATAAATTTAAGACGCTGCTCGGCTACAACGAACCGGATCAAAAAAAGCAGGGCAACATGACCGTAGAAGAAGCCTTGGAGCAATGGCCGAAACTCATGGAACTTGGCGTGCGGCTCGGTAGCCCGGCGGGGGTGCACCCGGACAAGGATTGGATGAAGGCGTTTATGAAGGGCGTGGACGAGCGGAAGTTGCGCGTGGATTTTGTGACCGTGCATTCCTACGGCGGGCCGAACGCGGATGCGTTGATGAAACGTCTCGCGGCGGTGCATGAACTTTACGGACGACCGCTGTGGATCACGGAATTTGCCGTCGGCGACTGGAAGGCAAAAACCCGCGCGGAAAATATCTATCGCCCAGAGCAGGTCTTGGAGTTTGTCAGGAATGTTTTGCCCCAGTTGGATGCGTGCGAGTTTGTGGAGCGTTACGCGTGGTTTCCGGCCAAGCCGGACAGCGCCTCACTTGGCCCGTGCGCGTTGTTCAATGACGACGGAACGCTTACGCCGGTTGGAGAGGCGTATCGCGCGGCATGATTCGCGAGAGGTCATAGATAAATTTAATCAGAACGGTTCCTGCCATCGGGCATCGAATTCGCGCTGCGTTTCGGCCAATGACATTTGGATTTTGAGATATGCCCGGCCAGATTCGCAGTCCCAGATGATTTTCACCTTCCGGCTTCGTGAATTGCGCCGCCGATGATACCGCTCCGTTGCGCTTGGCAAGGACACTACGAAGCCGGCTCAAACAACAGGACTCGCCGTTTCGTTCCTCCTTGCCAATGCTCACGTCGCAAGCTGCGGCTGGTTAGGAATTCACGAAGCAGACCCGCAAGCCGTCGGCTTTGGTGGAGGCCGCTAAAATTCATTGTTGACATTTGTATCTCGCAAGAAACTGTGTAAGAAATATGGCGTTCATTCAGTTTCCATTCGTCGCGGTGCCGAAAGATTTACGCAAGCTGGTCGGCGAGCCGACGCGCGGGACGCGCGCCTACCGCCAGGAGGGAACCCACGCGGAATGTGGCCAGTGGATTGAAGACCTTGGCTTGCACTACAAAGGGGATGTCGGCATCTCCCCCGCCGGCGTCACCATGTTCGTGCCCGTCCAGCGCGCAGCCGTTCATAAACGCATCAAGGAAGGCAAGCTGACCGCGTTCTTCTTTTACATCACCCGCAACGAAAATACGTTTTTCGGCACCAAACGCAAAGTCAAGCTGCGCCCCTACATCATGCTGTCCTTGAGCGAGTGCAAGGCGTGGGCGGCGGAAATGAAACGGCGGATGGGTTATGTGGACGAACCGGAAGAAAGCCTGATGGCACAGCGAAAAAAGCTCCAGCCCGCAGCAGCAACGGACGAGCCGAAAACCCGGAAGGAAGCCGAGGAAGCAGAAAAATTTGTTTCCACCGACCCGAAGGACAAGGGCAACCGGAAGGTCAGATATGAGGAAGCATTAAGCACAGAGAACCGGCAACAGGATATGTTTTTGCTGCTGGCGGAAGCGATGGCGGCGATGGCGTCCGGCAAGCAGGCGGAGTTGTATAGCAAGCGACTCGCGCAGGGGATGGAGTGGGACAAGAAAAACAAAACTTGGAAGTGGAAGGAGTAATATGAATCCTGAAAGCAAATTCAATGACCGGCTGATCCGCCTGCCCGAACTGGAAAGGATCTTTGGTGTGTGTAAGCGAACGGTGAGACGGAGGGCCGAAAATGGCGAGCTGCCACCGCTGCGACGAATCGGTCGTGCGGTGGGAATGTTGGAGAGCCAGGTCAAAGTGTGTTTTCAGAAAATGAGCCAGACCAATTGACGAAAGGAAAAATATGATTGCCTACATTTACCGGACTAAACGTCGGCTCAACGGCAAATTAATTTCGAGCCGGACTTGGCGGGCGCGACTGAAATTAAATGGGGACACCAAGGCACGCGACATTTCCCTTGGCGTCTCGGACAAGCAAGTGGCCGAGCAAAAGTTGCGGGAGAACATTCGCGATCAGGAACGAACGGCGGTGGGTTTGCTGGCACCGGCAGCACAGCGCGAGACGTTTGAAAATCCAATGGAACATTTGGTGGACGGCTATGTGGCGGATTTGAAGGCGCTGGGACGTTCCGCCGATCACGTCCGCCATGTGGACAAGCGGTTGCGACGGCTGATGCGGGAATGTCGCTGGCAGAGCCTGCGTGACGCCACGGCGGATTCCTTCCTGCGCTGGCGGGCCGAACAAAAACAAGCTCCCAAAACCATCAATGAATATCAGGCGGCGCTGTCAGCGTTTTGTTCACCTGGCTCCGCAAACAAAACCGCGCCGCTGCCAATCCGTTTGAGTTGGTCAGCAAGGTGGATGCGCGCGGCAAAGAAAGTTTCCACCGCCGGGCATTGAATGACGATGAAGCCCGGAAACTCCTGGCCGGCACGCGCCGACCACTATATCTGCTCGCTCTGCACACCGGATTACGGCGCGGTGAAATCAATGCCCTGCGTTGGGGCGATTTGCGTTTGGACGTGGTGAATCCGTTTTATTTGGTTCCCGTGGCCAACAGCAAGAGCCGCAAGGAACAACCGCGTCCGCTGCATCCTGAACTGGTGAAGGAATTGCAGGCGTTGAAATCTGCCAGAAACGCGACGACGGAGTCTTTGGTGTTTCCCGAACGAGTCCCGGCGATGAAAGTGATTCGTAAGGATTTCAAGGCCGCAGGCATTCCGTTGCAAGATGAGCGTGGACATCGCGTGGACTTCCATGCCTTACGGATGACCTACATCACGCGCCGGCAACGGGCGGGTGTTTCGCCGCGTGAAGCGATGGAACTGGCGCGTCACAGCGATATGCGGCTGACGATGAAAACTTAAACCGAAGCGGCGGCACTGCCACGGGCGGCAACTGTCCGGGGATTGCCTTCGTTTGATGACACACAAATAGACACACAAACTTCAGTCGCCGGCGGTCAATTGGTGTCACCAACAGTCATGGGCTTGAAGCCAATCAAAGTAGGAAATCCCGTTGAAAACATTGACGCAAATCACGAATAGTCACTCGCTGTTACTGCCGGTCACAAAAATGAAAGTGGCGGAGAGAGGGGGATTCGAACCCCCGATACGACTTTTGGCCGTATACCGGTTTAGCAAACCAGCGCCTTCAGCCACTCGGCCATCTCTCCACCGGGCCGACAGTGAAGCCTGACCGCGCCCGCCGCTCAAGCAAATTCGCTCCCGTGTAAAAGTTCTGAAACGGAGAAACGCGCCCTCCGCTCTGGCATCCGAATTGACACGCCGCCCAATCCGTGTTGAATTCCCTGCCCATGCGCATCCTCCTCGCCGAAGCCGAACCCAAGGTCGCGGCGCACTTCCGCCTCGGCCTGACCGCCGAGGGCTGCGCCGTGGATGTTGACGGCGGCGGCGATGAAGCCAGTCGTTTTTATTGCGGGCGGATCAATCCTATGAATCACCACAAAAAACTGCCATCTTTCACCCGCCTGCCCCGGCTAAAATTCATGCGCCATCATTTTAACGCCATCGTCGTCTCCGTCTGCCTCGCAGCCTTCTCCGCCCGCGCCGCGCACACCGAGGCGCAGTTGCTTCTGGCCGCTGACACCGCCAAGCCCGGCGACACCGTCATGGCCGCCGTGCAGTTGACGATGGAACCCGGCTGGCACACCTACTGGAAAAATCCCGGTGAGGCCGGCCAGGCAACGGCAATAAAATGGACGCTGCCGCCGGGCGTCACCGCCGGTGAAATCCAGTGGCCGCTGCCAAAAAAACTTCCGCCCGCCGAAATCACGACCTATGGCTACGAGGACGAAGTGGTCCTGCTCGTGCCGCTCACGCTGGAAAAAAATCTGCCCGCCGGCCCGCTGGATTTGTCCGCGAAAGTTTCGTGGCTCGAATGTAAAGAATCGTGCATTCCCGCCGACGCCACCGTGCAGACCACGCTCACCGTCGGCGGTGAAACAAAACTTTCCACCCATGACGCGCTCATCCAGTCCTGGGCCGCCAAGGTGCCGAGGCCGGCCGGCAACTTCACCGCGCAGGCTTTCTGGGAGGCATCGGTCGGCGGCGACACGCGGCCATTGCTCATCAAACTGGACTGGCCCGCGCCGGATGCCGCCACCAAGCATGACGCCGTGGATTTTTTCCCCGCCGCCAGCGAGGACTTCGCCGTGCAGGGCGGGACCAAAATAATCATGGATTCCCCCGGCGAACTGCAGTTCACCAAGCCGGTGAAAAAATTTTCCGGCGAGTGGCCCGGGGAAATTTCCGGCGTGCTCGCCCTCGCGGAGGGCGCGTATGAATCGAAACTGCGCGTGGTGGAAATGGCCGCGCCCGCCGCCGCCGCCACCGGCGCGAACCCGCCGTCGCTGTGGCGGATGTTGCTGTTCGCCTTCATCGGCGGCCTCATCCTAAACATCATGCCCTGCGTGTTGCCGGTCATCGCGCTCAAAATCCTCGGCTTCGTCAGCGAGGCCCGCAGCGAACCGCGCCGCGTCCGCAATCTCGGTTTGATTTATGCGCTCGGCGTTTTGATTTCGTTTCTTGCGCTCGCGGTCATCGTCATCGGCGTCAAGGCCGCCGGCCATCACGCGGGCTGGGGCATGCAGTTCGGCAGCCCGGTTTTCATCGTCTGCCTCGCCACGCTCGTCACGCTCGTGGCGCTGAATCTTTTCGGCATTTTTGAAGTCACGCTGGGCGGACGCGCGCTGGACAAGGCGGGCGGACTCGCCGCCAGGCACGGTGCTCCCGGCGCATTTTTCAACGGCGTGCTCGCCACCATTCTCGCCACGCCCTGCACCGCGCCGTTCTTGAGCGCCGCCCTCGGCTTCGCGTTTGCGCAAAGCACCGCCGTCATCGTTCTGATTTTCCTCACCGTCGGCCTCGGCCTTGCCGCGCCTTATATTTTATTAAGCTGGCATCCGGCGTGGCTGAAATTTTTGCCGAAGCCCGGCGCGTGGATGGAAAAATTCAAGGTCGCCATGGGTTTCCCGATGCTCGCCACCGTGGTCTGGCTGTATGACATCACCACGGCTTTTTACGGTGAACGCACCTGGTGGCTCGGAATTTTCCTGGTGGTTATTGCACTAGCTGCCTGGATTTTCGGCGAATTCGTCCAGCGAGGTCGTCACAAAAATGCGGGCGCAATCGTCGCCTTGATTTTTCTCGCCAGCGGTTATTTTTTCGCCTTGGAAAAAGAATTGAATTGGCGCACGCCGGTTTCAGAACCGGCTTCGATTGTTTCGCGGGGAAATTCCTCCGAAGAAATTGACTGGCAGCCGTGGTCGCCCGAAGCCGTTGCCAATGCGCGCAGCGCAGGCCGTCCGGTGCTCGTTGATTTCACAGCGCGCTGGTGCGGGACATGCCGGTTCAATTCGCTGGTCGCAATTGAAATTCCCTCGGTGCGGGCAAAGCTGAAGGAAATACACGCCGTCGCCCTCATCGGTGACTATACTCGCCGTCCCGACAATATCACCGAGGAGTTGACTCACTTCGGTCGTCCCAGCGTGCCGCTGGTTTTGGTGTATCCTAAAAACTCCGCCCTGCCGCCGATCGTCCTGCCCGAACTCCTCACGCCCGGCCTCGTGCTCGACGCCCTCGACCAAGCCGGCCAGTAATCCTAAAGAAAACGCCGGCGGACGTGGCCTCCAAGACGCTCCGCGCATTTCGGAAATCATCGCCCCACGCGCCAGCGTCTGGGAATGTGCCGAGGTCAACAGGAACTGCCAGACAATCGCCATTCGTCATTCGAAATTCAGTGGTTCACGCCTTCACTCTTTACGCCGGACGTTTCACTGCTATCCTGCTCCCGGCTGTCGCGGAAAACCAGCCACGAACAAACACCGCATGAACCCAGAACTATCCAGCTTCGCCGCGCGCCTGCGCGAATTGATCTCCACTCCGCACTCCGCACTCCGCACTCCGCATTTCTCCGCGCTCGCCCTGGAACTGTTCGCGCTCCAGTTCCAACACAATTCCGCCTACCGCAAAATCTGCGAGGCGCGCCGGCTCACGCCGCAGGTGGTCGGGCATTGGACACAGATTCCCGCCGTGCCCGCCGCCGCGTTCAAGGAACTCGAACTCACCAGCCTCGCGCCAGACGAACGCACCGCCGTCTTCCATTCCAGCGGGACGACGGAACAAAAGCCCAGCCGCCATTTTCACAACGCGGCGTCGCTGGAAGTTTACGAAGCCTCGCTGTGGACGTGGTTCGCGGCGAACGTGGCCAACGGAACGCCGAGCACCGTCTCGGCAAGTCCAACGTCTGATTTGAAACTTGCCGAGACGGTGCTCGGCGTTCCATCCGCGCTGCCATTTCAACTCGTCATTTTCACACCACCGCCGGCGCAGGTGCCGCACTCCTCGCTCGTCCACATGTTTGAAACCGTGCGGCGAAAACTCGGCGCGGCCGAACCGGCCTTTCTCGGCGCGCTCGCGGCGGACGGCGCCTGGACGATTGATTTTGACGCAACGCTGGCGGTGCTGGGCAATAATCCGAAATCCCAAATCCCAAATCCGAAATTGCTGCTCGGCACCGCGTTTTCCTTCGTGCATCTGCTGGATCATTTGGTGGAGCGGGACCTGCGATTCGCGCTGCCCGCCGGTTCGCGCGTGCTGGAAACCGGCGGCTACAAAAATCGTTCGCGCGTTTTACCAAAGACAGAACTCCACGCCCTCATTGCAAAACAACTTGGCGTCCCGCGCGAAAACCTCCTCTGCGAATACGGCATGAGCGAGTTGAGTTCGCAGGCCTACGACTCCATCCTCCATCCTCCATCCTCCATCCTCCAT